>VEQB01000014.1 GCA_018883485.1 Bacteroidota bacterium | reverse complement strand
TCATTATACACACACATGCGCGGGTAC
Organism: Bacteroidota bacterium; assembly: GCA_018883485.1. GTDB lineage: Bacteria > Bacteroidota > Bacteroidia > UKL13-3 > UKL13-3 > B1. The sequence continues at coordinate 15,996 of VEQB01000014.1, read as the reverse complement.
CATTGCGTAATGGTAAAGGTACAATTACTGTCTGAACCAAACTTTTCATATCCGCCTCTTCCCCCAATTTTCATGCGCTCTGGAATTTTATAATTCCACTTCACTCTAAAACTAACTTTACCTTTAGATTTTAAAGGCGCTCTTAGTTCTATGCGCATCATTGTTTGGTTAATGGTATATTTTAATGGCTTCCCTAAAGTATCGGTAACCTCTAAAATATTTACGCCGTAACCTTGTAAGTTCTTTTTAAATTCGAGTCCATCTAATTGGCCAACGGTTAAAGGATAAGACTTCTCGCTTCCATCAAAATTATTGCTTTCTGCATCTGGCCTATGTTGGTTTTCGTCGAGTTGCAACCATAAATAAGTAAGCACATCTGGAGAATTGTTGTGATAAGTAACCTTCTCTTCACCATACAAACGCAAATTGGCTTCATCTAAAAAAGCATCAATTTTATAGTCCGCTTGCTGTTGCCAATATTGATGTCCGGGTGCACCAGAAGCCGACCTATATGAATTTGCATCTGGCAAAATGGTTCCCAATTGCTCAAATTTATTTCCATGGTTAGAGCTTGGATTATTCTTTAAATTTTGTGCATTCAAAAAACAAAAAGCGCAAAGCGAAAGTATCAGTACTACAATTTTCTTCATATTATTTCATTAATAAACTTAATCTATCCCAAGCCATAGCCAGAGAAATTAAGGCTGCTAAAATACCATAAAATCTCAATTGTAGTTGCTGGGTAAAATGAAAATAGCGTTCAAAAAGCCACATAAGGGCTAAAATAACTGCTACTATCAACAACTGGCCTAGTTCCAAACCAAGGTTAAAGGCTAACAATGGCATGGCAGTTCCTTGCCCTTCAGTTAATAGTCCTTTAAGTAAAGTAGAGAAACCGAGTCCGTGAATTAACCCAAAAATAACTACCAATAATACGCTTGGCAATAAAGGCCTTTCGCTAATTTTTCGTTGTTGAATGATGGCCATTAAGGCAGTAATTAAAATGGTTATGGCTATCGCTAACTCTACCCAATTGCTTGGTAGTTTTACAATACCTAATACACTAAAAGCAAGTGCCAAACTATGCCCAATGGTAAAACCTGTAATAAGCCAAATAAGTGCTTTTAACTGTTTGAACCCATAAGGCGCGCACAATACCAATAGAAAAAGCATATGGTCGTAACCATTTACATCTGAAATATGTTGTACTCCTAATTTAAGCCAAAGTCTAAATTCTTGCATCAATACGTATCTTTGAAAGCATGCAAACTAAAAAAAATATTGGTAAAGCAATTTTCTTGTTGTGTTTTGTGGTTGCCTTCGCATCTTTTAAACCTGCCGTTCATCCTTTTTATGTAAGCGTTTGCGATATTGTCATAAAACCAAAACAGGGAGAAATTGAGATAAGCTCACGTATCTTTACAGATGATTTACAGGTTGCACTATTAGAAACCGAGGGCAAGAAGACAGACTTAAGCAAGATAACCAAAGAGAATGAAGCGCTGCTGCATGCCTATCTAAAAAAGCATTTACAACTGCGTGCCGATACTAATCACCTTAATCTTAATTGGGTAGGTTATGAGCTATACGAAGAAATGATTTGGGTGTATCACAGCGCTCGGGTTACGAAGTTGCCTAAAACATTGGAAATTACAAATACTACTCTAATGGAAACCTTTGAAGGGCAATCCAATATTGTAAAAGTTACCTTAAATGATGCTGTTCAAACGTACAAATTAACAGAGCAGGAGAAGGGGTATAGTTTTAAGCTATAGGCGAGAAGCTGTTAGCTTTTGGCCCGATTTGCTTACATATAAAATCACCCTTCTCATACCTCATACTTCTCGCCTTCACTGACCTAGTATGCCAAAGCTTTAGCGCAGGCAATTAGTTTCGTCAGGGAAAGCATAGTTCCTTGTAATTTCTTATGTTGCATAAAAATTCAAAATCTTGCGTTTAAACAAATTTATTAGCGATACAGGCTTGTGCTCCAGAAGAGAGGCCGATAAATACATAGAGCAAGGGCACGTGTTTATAAATGGTAAACGTGCCAAAATTGGTGATGTGGTTAAACCTAAAGATAAAGTTAGAGTAAATGGCCACGAATTAGAACCCCTAGAAGCCGAAGACTTAGTTTTTATTGCGCTGAATAAACCAGTAGGGGCTACTTCTACCACAGAAGCAGCTGTTAGAAACAATATAGTTCAGTATGTAAACCACAGCAAGCGTATCTTTCCAATTGGTCGCCTCGATAAAGATTCTCAAGGGCTCATTTTTCTTACCAATGAAGGCGATTTGGTAAATAAAATTCTTAGAGCTGGCAATAACCATGAAAAGGAGTATTTGGTAACAGTAAATAAAACCCTAACGCAAGAAGTAATTCAAGGCATGGCAAACGGGGTGCCCATGTTGGGCGTTACTACCAAAAAATGTAAGGTGGTGCAAGAGGCGCCAACTGTTTTTAGAATTACCCTCATTCAAGGCTTGAACCGACAAATTCGCCGCATGTGCGAACACTTTGGCTATGAAGTTACTAAACTAGAGCGTACGCGCATCATGCATATTAGTCTCAAAGGTATTCCTTTAGGAGAGTGGAGAGACCTTACCAAAGCAGAGCTTGATCAAATCTTTGCTTTGCTCAAAGATTCTAGTTCGGAGGTGGCGCATAAGCCAAAATCGAGCAAGCCAAAATCTTCCAAAGTAGCCCCCGCTAAATCAGGCTCCAATAAGCCTAAATCCAATGCTCCTAAAGGTAGTTTTGGTTCAAACAAACTTAAATTGAAAGCCAACCCTAAAAAGTTTAAAAAGCGCCGGTAGTTTAAAAGGCTCTTTATTTTAAATTGAAAGTTTTGTAATAAATAAATTTTCTGCTTGACTAACAATCAGGAACTTCTATATTTGCCTAACAATTGTTAGGGATTATGCCAGAACAAAGCAACCGTAAACAGCAAATACTGCAAACTGCCGCGCATCTTTTTAGGCAAAGGGGTTATCAAGCTGCCTCAATGCGCGATATTGCAAACGCTATGCAAATAGAGGCTGCTAGCCTATATCATCATATAAAGTCAAAGGAAGAAATTTTGGAAAGCATTTGCTTCGAGATGGCGGCGCGTTTTATAACTGGCATCCACGAGGTAAATGATATTTATTTTAATGCAGAGGAGAAACTGCGCACTGCTATTCGTAATCATGTTACTTTAATTACCCAAAACCAAGCGCGTAGTGCTGTTTTCTTGTATGAGTGGAGAAGTTTGCCGGAAGCATCTTTAGAGAAGTTTAAAGAAATGCGTAACGATTACGAAGAGGGTTTTAGGCAAATTGTGAAGCAAGGCATTGAAGAAGATATTTTTAACGAGGTGGAAACCAAGTTTGCTGTTCTTAGTATTTTAAGTTCGGTGAATTGGATTAATGAATGGTATAGTGTAGAAGGTAAAATGAGTGCAGAAGAGATAGCCCAAAATATTAGCAACTTTGTAATGGGTGGATTGCGCAAGCGCATGGTTACCGACCCCGACTATAAACCTTAAAGAAAAAACTAAACAATAATAATTATGTACGGAAATGCCTACATCGACCCAAATGAAAAAGCTGCTGGAATACTAGCAGGAGAAGACCCACAGAAGCTAGCCGAGTTTGAAGCGCGCATTGCCCGTGGAGAAAAGATTGAACCCAAAGATTGGATGCCTAAAGAGTATCGCAAGCAACTCATTCGTATGATTGAGCAACATGCGCATTCAGAAATTATTGGTGCGCTGCCCGAAGGAACATGGATTACAAGAGCACCTGGTTTTAAAAGAAAACTAGCTTTAATGGCAAAGGTGCAAGATGAGGTTGGGCACGGACAATTGTTATATAGTGCAGCCGAAACCCTTGGAAAGAGCAGAGAAGCCATGATTAACGATTTGATTACTGGAAAGAGTAAGTATTCTAATGTATTTAACTACCCGGCATTTACATGGGCAGATGCTTGTGTTATTGCTTGGTTAATAGATGCAGGTGCTATTATTAATCAGGTGGCAAATGCCAAAGGAAGCTATGGCCCTTATTGTAGAGCTTTAGACCGAATTTGCACAGAAGAGTCGTTCCATTTAAAATATGGACATGATAATGTAGTAACGCTTGCAACAGGCTCTCCAGTGCAGCGTAAAATGGTTCAAGAAGCCCTTAACCGCTGGTGGCCTCCAATTATGCATTTTTTTGGGCCAAGCGATAAAATCTCTAACCATACCGAAATTTTAATGCGTTGGAAAGTAAAGATGGCTACTAATGACGATATGCGTCAGCAATTCTTAAACATGTACGTACCTAAAATTTGGGATTTAGGTTTAACAGTGCCAGATGTTAATTTAAAGAAGAACGAAGCTACAGGTAAATGGGATTATACCGAGCCAGATTGGGAAGAATTTAAGCGCGTTATTAATGGTGATGGTCCTTGCAATGCAGAGCGTTTAGCCGTGCGTAGAAATGCAGAAGAGCGCGGTCGCTGGGTGCGCGAGGCACTAAACACAACAGATTCTAAATACATAGTACCTTTAGCTTAATTGCACCATGATAAAATCTCTAGACCCGCGCGTTAACCGTGCAGAAATAGAACAAGAAAATACCATTGCGCCTTTAAAAGAATTAGACCAATGGGAAACGTATGAAGTATTTCATCAAAAGAAACGTGGCGACCAACACATGCATGTGGGTATAGTGCACGCCCCTAATGCGGATATGGCTTTGCTGTTTGGTAAAGAACAATATGGTAGAAGAGGTTTAAGTGTAAACATTTGGGTGGTGCGCACCAGAGATGTGTTTACCACAGATTACGATGATTCTGATATCTTTGATACTGTACCAGAAAAGCAATACCGCGAGGCAGGTGGCTATAAGGTGATGGATAAGATTAATAAATATAAAAAAACCGTTAAAGCTTAAGCATTGAGCTTTGGGTTAACATACAAAGGCAAGTCAATAGGAGTTTGGCTAAGTGGTGCAGCTCTTTTGGTTTGCCTTATTTTGTCATGGGTATTTGCACCTGAGCGTGTATTAAATACAGACAATAGTGCCTTTTTTTTTAATTTGGTAAACACCGAGCAAGTTAGTGTTGCAGAAAAAAGATACAGTGCAGAATTGCCTCAATATCCAGCCTATGTAGCCATTAAATTTGGAGCATCATTAAACACCGTATTGCATATTTTTTCCATCTCTTATACTTTTCTATATCTAGTAATTTTCGGTTTAATCCTATTCCTATGTAAGCATCAAGAGGCAGCAGTAGCCTTGGCTTTAAGCTTATTGTTGGGGGTGTTTCATAGTTTTTATCATCCAGTAACAGAAACGCACCAAGCCATTGCTTGGACCCTTTTATGCTATGCATTTTTAGGTTCTACCATAAAGCCCTTGGTTAAAAGTATAGGCATTGTGCTTAGTTTTTTCTTGGCCTTATTTGCACATCCTGCTGCTGTTTTTATGTTGGCCTTTGTGTTGGTATGGGAAGTAGTAAGCAAACAAAAGTTTAAGAGCTGGTGGCATTATGTTGCTTTTATAGGTTTGCTGGTTTTTGCAGTGTTGAGGTCTAAGATGAATGCTGGAAATTACGATGCTACACAATACGAAAACTTGTTTCAGGCTTTAAGAAATCTACAACAATTTTTTCATTGGAATTCGGTAGGTTTTATAACAGATAGACCCGTTTTATATACTTGGCCCTTGCTATTATGGATGGCTGCTTTGCTTGCATTGGCAATAAGGCAACAGTGGTTAAAGTTAGGCTTGTTGTTGTTAGGGCCATTAGCAATTCTAATCATAGCTGCAGCTACCTTTAGCCACGGAGATTCGCAAATGATGATGGAAAAAGCGTACATGCCTGCATGGACCATGATAGCCATTGGTTCTAGTTTTTTATTTGTGAGTGAGGGAAGTCTGGGGCTTGTGGCTAGTCTTTTTTTACTTTTGTTTTTTGCAGCCGCTCTTATTCATATAAATATGGCAGGTAACATGCAATTTAAGCCAAGGCTACAAGCAATGGATAAGGTAATAGAAGCACTTAAAGCAAGAAAACAACAAAAGTTTTGGTGCCTGCAACCTACGGCCCCAGCGGTATGGCGCAGCAATTGGTGGGCTACGGCAAACGATATGCTAGTGCGCAGTACCATTACAACAAATAAATCGCTTACCATATATTTAGCCTTACCAGAAGAGCACTTAGAACATGCCAAAGATAGCCACGCTTTTTTATATACAAATTGGTGGAGAGATAGAGATATACAAATACTGAATAAGCGGTTTTTTAGTTTTGAACCGCAAGCTTATGATTCTATAAATTTAAATGATTATGAATAACAACGCAATTAAAGAATTACTTTACAAAATGGCAGATGACTTATTAATTATTGGTCATCGCAATAGCGAATGGACGGGCCTTGGTCCTATTTTAGAAGAAGACATTTCTTTTTCTAGTATGGCACAAGATAAGATTGGACAATCTCAGGCTTTGTATCAGCTTTTACATGAACTAGGAGAGCAAGACCCAGACACACTTGCCTTTTCGCGCAGTGCGGCTCAATTTCACAATTGCCAGTTAGTAGAATTGCCTAATGGAGAATATGATTTTAGTTTGGTGCGTCACTTTTTATTTGACCATGCAGACCAATTGCGTTTTGAGATGCTTGCTAATTCTAGCTATGAGCCTTTGGCAAAGGTAGCGCGTAAGGTAAAAGGTGAATTAAAATACCACGTGTTTCATGCCAATACCTGGATGGTAAAATTAGGTTCTGCTAATGAAGAAAGTCATACCCGCATGCAAGCTGCTTTGAACCAAGCCTGGAACTATGCTTTAGGTATTTTTGAAGAAGGATCTTTTGAAGAAGAACTTGCTACAACCGGTGTTTTTGAAGGAGAGAAGGAACTATTTAACAAATGGCTAGCCAATATTACACCGCAACTATTAAAAGCGGGTTTGATTTTACCTGCCCAAGACACTTGGATGCCCATTGCGGGAGGCAGAATTGGAAACCATACTGCGCACCTTTCTCCTTTGGTAGAAGAGATGAGCGAGGTGTTTAGGATTGACCCATCTGCAGAGTGGTAAGGTGTTTATTGGGAATAATAGTATTAAATTTTCCAGTTAAACGGAAAAATTACCACTAAAATTTCCGGTATAATGGAGAAAATCATACCTTTGTTGTGTGAAAATTCTAGAAAGAAGATTAGCCCACCAGATTTTACCTTGGTTAAACCGAGGAAAGGTTATTGTAATAACAGGCGCAAGACAGGTAGGGAAAACTACCTTGCTACAAGAATTATTTTCATCTAAAGATAATCTAATTTGGCTTAATGCAGATGAAGCCAATGTTCGTTTACGCTTGGAAAACACCAGTCTTAATATGTTGCAAGGGATTATTGGCAATTACAAGTTGCTAATTATTGACGAAGTGCAAAGAATTCAAAATGCTGGCCTATTGTTAAAATTAATTGCTGATAATTACAAAGACGTTCAAGTTATAGCCACTGGTTCTTCAGCATTAGACATTTCAGAAACTATTTTCGAGCCATTAACTGGTAGGCATTTATTGTTTCATTTATATCCTTTTGCCTTAGCAGAATTATACCCCAAAAAATCTAGTTTTGAAGTAGAACAAGAGCTGCCTTTTCATTTAGTATTTGGCAACTATCCAGATGTCTGCCAACAAAGGGCAGATGCAGCTATTTTGCTCAAGAATTTAGCCAATCAATATTTGTATAAAGATATTCTAACTTGGAAGAATATACGTAAACCCGAGTTATTAGATAAGTTATTAAAATTACTAGCTTATCAAATGGGCTCTGAGGTATCCTATCATGAGTTGGCAACTAAGTTAAATGTGAAAGCAGAAACAGTTGAGAGTTATATAACTTTATTGGAAAAAGCCTTTGTAGTATTTAGGCTAAGGGCTTATAGCACCAATGCTCGCAAAGAGCTAAGTAAATCTAACAAAGTTTACTTTTGGGATAATGGCATAAGAAATGCTATTCTAGATGCTTTTCAACCTTTAGAATTAAGAAATGATATTGGCGCTCTTTGGGAGAATTTTATGATAAGTGAACGTATGAAAATGAATGCATGCGTATCAAACGCCACCCAAAGTTTTTTCTGGCGAAATTATAATCAAAGTGAAGTTGATTATTTAGAAATTACAGAAGGAAATTTAAGCGCATTTGAGTTTAAATGGGGCACCAAGAAAAAAAACACTATAAATAAAGCCTTTACCATTGCTTATCCTGATGCAGAAACTGAAGTAGTTACACCTTTAAACTTTATGCGTTTTTGTCGTGTAATATAAAACCTATACTATGAAAAAATTTGCCATAGCCATACATGGTGGTGCGGGTACAATCTTACCTTCTTTAATGACACCAGAAAAGGAATTGTTGTATAGAAATGCCTTGAAAGCGGCTACAGAAGCTGGTTTAGCTATATTAAAAAAAGGTTCTTCAAGTTTAGATGCAGTAGAAGCTGCGGTAATGTACTTAGAAGATTTTCCTTTGTTTAATGCTGGAAAGGGTGCGGTATTTACAAATGCGGGTACCCACGAAATGGATGCATCTATTATGGAAGGCTTGAACCTAGAAGCGGGAGCTGTTAGTGGAGTAAGTCATATTAAAAATCCAATACAACTTGCCCGGTTAATTAAAGAACAATCGGGTCATGTTTACTTAAGTGGTTTGCCTGCAGAGCAATTTGCACAAAGTTGTGGAATGGTGCTTGAACCAAGCTCTTATTTTTATACAGAGGAGCGTTATAAACAATGGCAACAGGTAAAAGACAGTGATACCTATCAATTAGATCATAGCGACAAAATTGAGCAGGGCGAGAAAAAGTTTGGAACAGTTGGCGCTGTAGCGTTGGATCAACACGGTAATTTAGCTGCCGCAACTAGCACAGGCGGCATGACCAACAAGCGTTTTGGCCGAGTTGGAGATACCCCAATTATTGGTGCGGGAACGTATGCTAACAATGCTACTTGCGCAATAAGTTGTACTGGTCACGGAGAGTTTTTTATGCGTGCAGTAGTGGCTTACGACATCAGCTGTTTAATGGCGTATAAAGGACTTACCTTACAAGAAGCCTGCAGGTTGGTGGTAAATGATAAGTTGGTGAAAATGGGTGGAGAAGGAGGCTTAGTTGCCATAGATAGCCATGGAAACATAGCCTTACCTTTTAATAGTGAAGGCATGTACAGAGCCTGGGCCTCTGCAACAGAGTTGGTTCAAACCGCTATTTATAAAGATTAAGCTAAGGCCTCTGCAGTGGCCACAAATTTGCGTTGTTTAAGCAAGTACTGGTTACCTCTAACCATAATGCTTACTTTTAAATTCTCAACGGCAATAGGTTCGCCCAAACCTACTTCTGTGATATTGGTATGCATAATGTCTCTGCCATCTACTATAACAACAGCCCCACTGCCTACTACTTCCAATTGATTGCCGTGGGTAATTACCACACCAGTATCTTCGCCAAGCCCAATCCCAGTGCATTGTGGGTTACTAGCAACGGCCTGCGCCAATCTGTTAAAGCGCCCTCGTTTATCGAAGTGAGAATCTATAATTACATTGCCCACAAAAGCCAAACCTGTGGTAAGTTTTACCTCCCCTTTTAAATGGGCTAGGTCACTTTTACCTTGATAAATCATGGTATTGCTCATGGCCATTGCGCCTGCACTCGTACCTGCAATTACAAAGTTTTCTTCTTCTTGATAGCGGTCATGTAAGATTTGATAAATTTCTGTGCCGCCAAAAATACTGGTTAAGCGTAATTGGTCGCCGCCACTAAACATAACGCCATCAGCTTTACGTATGCGTTCAATGTACTCTGGGTTTTGAACCTCTTCGCGTTTGCGTATATCCATGATGCCAATATTGGTGCAGCCAATTTTACCAAAAGCATCCATATAATTTTGTCCAACTTCCTCTGGAATCGAAGATGCGGTAGTAATTACTTCGATGTGTTTGTTTGGTCCGCCCACTTCGTCTACAATGCGCTTAAGTATACCTAATTCAAAGAAGTTTAAACGGTTTCTTTGCACAAATCCTTCCTCTAAATCAGTTCCTTTATCTTCGGCTCCGCCAACAGAAACCAGTTTTCCTTTTGGTAATTCCAATTTATTATTTATTATCGTTATGCGGCAAATATAAGTTTTGACTTTATATAGCCTCAACTATTAGGTAATAATTAATTCACAAACGATGAAGATACTAGACATTAAAGTAATGCGCGGCCCTAACTATTGGAGTGTTAAGCGCCATAAGCTCATACAAATGCGACTTGATTTGGAGGAGATGGAAGAACATCCAACCAATAAAATTGAAGGATTTAGGACGCGTTTGGAGAAATTATTTCCGAGCATGTATTCGCATCGTTGTTCTGTTGGAACTCCGGGTGGTTTTTTTAGCAGGGTAGAAGAGGGAACATGGATGGGCCACGTAATAGAGCATATAGCTTTAGAGTTGCAAACCTTAGCAGGCATGGAATGTGGCTTTGGAAGAACACGCAGTACAGGCAAGCATGGGGTTTATAATGTTGTTTTTAGTTATATGGAAGAAAAGGCAGGTATTTATACTGCCAAGGCTTCTGTGCGCATTGCCGAAGCACTTATTGCTGGAACAGAATATTCACTAGACGAGGATATTCAAAACTTAAGAGAAATAAGAGAAGATGATAGGTTAGGGCCAAGTACTGGTTGTATTGTAGATGAAGCAGCAGCAAGAGGAATTCCATTTATAAGGCTTAACAGACACTCTTTGGTTCAATTGGGTTATGGGGTAAACCAGCGCCGCATAAGAGCAACTATTGCTAGCACAACTGGTAGCATTGCCGTAGATATTGCTTGTGATAAGGAAGAAACTAAAAACTTATTAGAAGCCGCAGAGATTCCAGTACCCAGGGGAAGAATTGTATATACAGAAGAAGGTTTAAAGGAGGCTATTGATAAAATTGGTTATCCTGCTGTTACCAAGCCTATAGATGGCAATCATGGTAAGGGTGCTACTACAGATTTAAGAAATTGGGAAGATAGTGTAAGAGGGTTTGAAGCTGCTAAAAAATATTCGCGTGGTGTTATTGTAGAAAAGTTTATTACCGGTTTAGACCATAGGGTATTGGTTGTAAATTATAAGTTTGTGGCTGCGGCCATACGCAAACCTGCTTCTGTAACGGGTGATGGCAAGCACAGTATTCAAGAGTTAATAGACATTACTAACAAAGACCCAAGGAGAGGTTATGGTCATGAAAAAACCTTAACTAGCATTAAAGTAGACGATTTTACTTTAGATATATTGGATAAAAAAGGCCTTACTTTAGAAAGTATTTTAAAGGCAGGGGAGGAACTTTGGCTTAAACCTACCGCCAATTTAAGTACAGGCGGAACTGCTACCGATATTACAGATTATGTGCATCCCGATAATATTTTTATGTGCGAACGCATTGCACGTATAATTGGATTAGATATTTGCGGTATAGATATCATGGCGCCAAGTTTGTCTGAACCTATACAGAATAATGGAGGTGCGATATTAGAAGTAAATGCAGCACCAGGGTTTAGGATGCATATAGACCCAGCAGAGGGATTACCAAGAAATGTGGCAGAGCCAGTAATAGACATGTTATATCCACCTGGCACAAGTGCAAGAATTCCTATTATTGCTATTACAGGAACCAATGGTAAAACCACAACAACAAGACTTATGGCACACATGGTAAAAGCCATGGGTTATAAAGTTGGTTATACTACTACAGATGGTGTTTACATACAAAATCAAATGATGATGCGTGGCGATTGTACGGGCCCGGTTAGTGCAGAATTTGTATTAAAAGACCCAACGGTAGACTTTGCGGTTTTGGAAACTGCACGTGGTGGCATATTGCGCTCTGGTTTGGGTTTTCACAGATGCGATTTAGCCATTGTTACCAATATTGCCGAAGACCATTTAGGCTTACAAGATATTGATACCATAGAGCAGTTGGCTAGAGTAAAATCTGTAGTAGTAAAAAGTGTAATGCCTAGTGGCTATGCTATTTTAAATGCAGACAACCCACATACTGCGGCAATGGCAAAAGAACTAGAATGTAAAGTAGCTTATTTTAGTATGGATGAAAATAATCCATTGATACAGGCACACATGAAAGCCAATGGCTTGGCTGCTATTTATGAAAATGGGTATGTAACCATTTGTAAAGGTACTTGGAAAATAAGGGTAGAAAAAGTTGTTAATATACCGCTTACTTTTGGAGGTAGGGCAACCTATAATATTGCCAATGTGTTGCCAACTTTATTGGCAGGCTTTATACGTCAATTTAAGATAGAAGATATGCGAACTGCTTTACAAACCTTTATTCCTGGTCCGGCACAAACACCAGGCCGCATGAATATTTTTAGGTTTAAGCGCTTTGATGTTATGGTAGATTATGCGCACAATGCAGCTGGCTTTGAAGCTATAGCCGATATGCTTTCTAAGATTAATGCCAAGCACGTAGGTATTATAGCAGGTGTAGGGGATAGAAGAGATGAAGATACCATTGCTTTAGGTAAACTTGCTGCAAAAATGTTTGATGAAATTATCATTAGACAAGATAAAAACATGCGCGGTAAGACTGAGCAAGAGATTATAGATTTAATAACCAAAGGAATTTATGAAGTAGATGCCAAAAAGAAATTAACTGTTATTAAAAAAGAGATAGAAGCCATAGAGTTTGCCATTAAGAATGCAGAACCTGGCAGCTTTATTACCATTTGCAGCGATGTAGTTCCAGATGCATTGGATCAGATATTGAAATTGAAAGAGGAGGATGATGCAAGTTAGGTAAATTATAACTCCATGGCTCCGGCTACTAATTCTGCAATATCCTTCACTTCTATTTCTGCTTCTTTATTGTGGTGTTTTACGCCATCGCGCAGCATGGTCATACAAAAGGGACAGGCAGCGGCTACAATGCCAGCTTGGGCCTCTAGCATATCATCTGCTCTTTCTATGTTTACTTCTTTCTTTCCTTGTTCTGCGTCTTTAAACATTTGGGCACCACCTGCACCGCAGCATAAACCATTGGCTTTGCTGCGTTTCATTTCAACCAAGGCTGCATCTAGTTTTTGAATTACCTCTCTTGGTGCTTCATAAATATCATTGGCTCTGCCTAAATAGCAACTATCATGGTAGGTAATACGCTGCCCTTTAAAGGCACCACCAGAAATGCTAATTTTATTGTTGGCTAACAATTGATTTATCAGGGTAGTATGGTGCAATACTTCATAAGTACCGCCCAACTCTGGGTATTCGTTTTTTAAGGTATTAAAGCAATGTGGGCAGGCAGTAACAATTTTTTTTACGCCATACATATTTAGCGTAGTAATATTTTGCATGGCCATCATTTGAAACAAAAACTCGTTGCCCGCGCGCTTGGCTGGATCGCCAGTGCAGGCCTCTTCTGTACCTAGTATGGCAAAGTTAATACCAGCATAGTGTAATATTTTTGCAACCGCTTTGGTAATTTTTTGGGCACGTTCATCAAAACTACCTGCACAACCTACCCAAAACAATATTTCTGCTTCTTCTCCTGCTGCTGCCACCTCGGCCATGGTTCTTACTCTAAAATCGCTCATATCTTGTTTTTTGATAACCGAGGCAATTTAGTAAAATCCTGTAAAAGAAAAACCCCAAATACAAGGTAAATGGGGCTTTATTTGAAATCACAATTGATTGGTTAGATAAAATTCATTTATTGTGTAATTGGTTGCTTTAAATGCTTATTTGTTAGCCAGATTATAGCTATGCCTCTTTCGTCCAATTTGCCCTATCCATGGGGCTAAACTGCCATGGTGCTTGGTTGTTTTCTATATTGTTAAACATACTGTTAATAGAGGCAGGCGCAGCACTTTCTTCCATAACTTTGTAGCGGCGCATTTCTACTATAATTTCCATTGGATTGATGTTGATAGGACAAGCCTCTACGCAAGCATTACACGTATTACATGCCCATAATTCTGCTTCGCTAATGTAACTATGTAAATTTTTACCATCATCTACAAAAGTTCCTTTATTGGCATCAATATTTTTACCCACCTCTTCTAACCTGTCGCGTGTATCCATCATTATTTTGCGTGGCGATAAAAGTTTGCCAGTTTGGTTTTGCGGACAACTACTGGTACATCTTCCGCATTCTGTGCAGGTGTAGGCTTCCATAAGATTTTTCCAGGTTAAATCTGTTACATCTTTCACTCCAAAGCTTGTAGGTGGTTGGTAGCCTTCCGGAACCGCAGCGCTTGGGTCAAGCATTAAGGTTACCTCTTGCTTTACCGAGGCCATATTGTTTAACTCACCTTTGGCTTTTAAATTAGAATACCAAGTATTGGGGAAGGCGAGAATTACATGAAAATGTTTGCTAAAAGGAAGGTAATTCATAAATAGAAATATGCCAATTATGTGGAACCACCAAGCCATTCTTTCAAAAATAATTAGCGTAGCATCGCTTAGGTTCAAAGCGTTAAAAATAGGAGCTACTAGCCAAGAGCTGATAGGAAAAGAACCAGCTTTGATGTAGTGCTCTGCGCCTCGTGCTTGTAATATTTGATCGGCAGCATTCATTTTTAATAGCGCAGCCATTAATACGATTTCGATGAAGAGAATAGTAGCCGCATCTTTGTTGGCAAAGCCTTTTAATTCTGGGCTTTGAAAACGAGCAAGTTTAATAACATATCTTCTGGTTAAAAATAGGATACAAGCTACTAGCACACCAAAAGCTAAAATCTCAAAAAATCCGATGGCTAAATCATAAACTGGACCTAAAAAAGATAATACTCTATGCGTTCCAAATATACCATCAATTAATATTTCTAACACTTCTATATTGATAAGAATAAAGCCTGCATAAACAATAAAGTGTAGTATAAACGGAATGGGCCTTGCTGCCATTTTAGTTTGCCCAAAGGCCACTTTTAGCATGGTTTTCCAGCGCAAAGGCTTGTTATCGCTTAGGTCAATATCTTTGCCTAATAGAATATTTCTTCTGATTTTACCAATATTTTTGGCAAAGAAATAGGTGGCTACGCTGCTTAGCGCCACAAAAAGTATTTGTGCAATCATGTGCTTTTCTTGTAGCACAATATTAGTGAATTGTAAGCAAAAAAAAGCCGCCCTTTTGGAGCGGCTTTTTTATTTCAGCACCTTTAAAACTAGTTCTTAACCATCTTCTTTATTTGAACCGTTCCATTATGAGAAACACGCAAGAAGTATATGCCTGCCTGTACTAATGATAAGTTATTTATTTCTAAATTATTTTGTCCTTGGTTTAGGGCAACCACTTGCTTAGCAACAAGCTTACCTTGTAGGTCTAACAAATCGATGCTAGATACTTCGTTTTGGTTTGCATTAAGAGAAATAGTAAACTCATTCACAAAAGGATTAGGGAAAACGATGAAATCATTCGTCTCCATGTTTTCGCGGTTTACTGGGACAACTGAAGAGTAAGTAAATGAACCATCGTTATCTAATTGTTTTAATCGATAGTATAAGCGGGTACTTTGGGCAATTTCAAAAGCCTTATAATCGCTTGT
The DNA here is from genome assembly GCA_018883485.1 of Bacteroidota bacterium. GTDB lineage: Bacteria > Bacteroidota > Bacteroidia > UKL13-3 > UKL13-3 > B1. The sequence continues at coordinate 430 of VEQB01000014.1, read as the reverse complement.
TGCATAGTTTTTAATGCGTGTGCTGTTGTTGGCACCCTTCACAAAGGCAATTTGTTCAAACGAATTGCCATCCACAGAGCGCTCTACTTCAAATCCTTTGTTGTTGGTTTCTGAAGCGGTTTGCCAGCTTACTAAAACATCTTCTTCTAAAGCTGTAGCAGTAAAAGATAATAAGTTAATAGGTAATGGATTAGAGTTACTTGTTCCTGTAAAGTTACCAAAAGCACTTTGTGTGTTGGTAGCAGTTTGAAGCAAACCAGTAAATCCATTGGCAAAAGAGTTTGAAATTAAGTTCCAATTGGTTCCTGCGTATCTGGCAATTCTACTTTCATTGCTGCTTGCTACATTGCCAAAGGTGGCAGAATCTGCTATAAGTGTAATACCATATGCGTAACCAGACCCTCCTGTAGGCGTAATAGCTGTATAGGCG
>VEQB01000281.1 GCA_018883485.1 Bacteroidota bacterium | reverse complement strand
AGCTATTACACCCTTTGGTGGTGCTTCCTTTATTGCTGGTTGGTTAATTTTGTTTTTTAGAGGGTTTACCCCAGAAAAAGACAACGGAGGCATTAAATCTGAAAGTGAAAGAGAAAGAAAAAGAAAAAGAGGCCACAGACCCAGCCATAATTCAAATCAAGAAACAATTAGTGAAGGATAATTACTCTTTTTTCTTTCTTATGTTTAATGAAAATGTATTTTCGCAACAAATTTTTCTGAAATGAATATTCACGAATACCAAGCTAAACAGATTTTAAAATCCTTTGGCGTTGCAGTACAAGAAGGCATTGTTGCCGAAACTGCAGACCAAGCCCACGCAGCCGCCTTAAAACTTAAAGATCAATTTGGCAGCGACTTTGTCGTTATCAAAGCCCAAATTCATGCCGGTGGTCGTGGCAAGGGTACTATTATTGGAAAAGAACAACGCGGTGTGGCCGTTGCCAAGAATGCCGACAAAGCCAAAGAAATTGCCGAGAATATCCTAGGTGGCACCTTAGTTACCATTCAAACCGGCCCTAAAGGCAAATTGGTTAGCAAAGTATTGGTAGCACAAGATGTTTACTATCCAGGAGCCGCAGAACCTAAAGAGTATTACATGAGCGTAATGCTAGATAGAGGTCAGGGTAAAAACATTATTGTTTATTCTACAGAAGGCGGAATGGATATTGAGCATGTAGCAGAAACAACCCCGCATTTAATACACAAAGAAACCGTTGACCCTAAAGTAGGTTTGCAAGGATTTCAAGCCCGTAAAATTGCTTTTAATTTAGGTTGTGAAGGTGAGGCTTTTAAGCAAATGGTAAAATTTGTTACAGCCCTATACACCGCTTACGATAAAGCAGATGCAGCCATGTTTGAGATTAACCCAGTATTGCGCACTTCAGATAATAAAATTATAGCTGTAGACGGCAAAGTAAATATCGATGATAATGCTTTGTACCGCCATCCAGATTACGAAGCCATGCGCGATGTAAATGAAGAAGACCCTACTGAAGTAGAAGCAGCAGCCTTTAACCTAAACTTTGTAAAACTCGACGGAAACGTAGGTTGCATGGTAAATGGTGCAGGTCTTGCCATGGCTACTATGGATATTATTAAACTTTCGGGTGGCGAGCCTGCTAACTTTTTAGATGTAGGCGGATCCGCCAATGCTAAAACTGTAGAAGCTGGATTTAGAATTATATTAAAAGACCCGAATGTAAAGGCAATCTTAATTAATATTTTTGGCGGTATAGTGCGTTGCGACCGTGTGGCGCAAGGTGTAGTAGATGCTTACCAAAGTATTGGAAATATTCCAGTTCCAATTATTGTAAGGTTACAAGGCACCAATGCCAGCGAAGCTAAAAAACTAATCGACGAATCTGGCTTAAAAGTATATTCCGCTATCATCTTAAAAGAAGCAGCAGACTTGGTTCAAAAAGCAGTAGCTGGAACTCTTTAAGAACTTATGATAATTACCCTTCATCCGGATAATCCAAACCTACGCGACCTTAAAAAGGTGGAAGAGGTTTTGAATAAGGATGGGGTAATTATTCTTCCTACAGATACTATTTATGCCATGGCTTGCTTGTTGCACAGCAAAAAAGCCATAGAGCGAATGAGTAAAATTGCAGGAAAGCGCATGGAGAAGGTAAATTATTCTTTGTTGTGTTCAGATTTATCTCACATTGCAGATTACACTTCTCATTTAGATAAAAACGTATTTAGGCTCCTGAAAGCAAATCTTCCAGGAGCCTTTACTTTTATTTTACCCGCTAATAATCAAATTGGCAAACACTTTGGTAGCAACAAAAAAACCATAGGAATTAGAGTTCCTGATAATGCCATTGCACAAACTTTAATAAAAGTGATGGGTTCACCCTTGGTAGTAAGTACCATTCACCATGAGGATGAGATTATAGAATACATGACCGACCCAGAGGAAATTCATGAAAAATTTGAGCACCAAGTAGATTTAGTAATTGATGGTGGCGCAGGTGGCAATGTTCCTTCCACTATTATTGATTGCACCACAGAAGATCCATTTGTGATAAGGGAGGGAAAAGGGATAATTAGTTAGAAACAGGCAACCCTAATTTATTTTGATTGTCTAGTTTCCATTCTGAATTGGTAAGCCAAACGCGTTCTACTTTATTTAAAACAGAAAAGGCAATTGGTAGTGAAATGACAGACCAAATTATACCTGCTGGATTTTTTTGGAAATAATATAGAATCAGGTTTGAACCAATAAATAAAGAACCAATCACTATTCTATATGTATTCTGCGCGTTTACCCATTCAATAGAATCAATATCAGTATAACAAATTTTTAAATTTCCTTTAAACACAAGTGAATCTCCATGTTGGTTTATTAGTAGCTTTCTTTGTTTCTTTGTGTTTTCCTTTAATTTAAAGGTATATCTCCTATTTACAGGAAAAGTTTTAACAAATCCTTCTTGCTTATTGCGTAAATATAATGCGGGTATTTTCGGGTTTTGTGCTCGACTTTCTAAATAAAAAAATAATAGTATTAGTAAAAAAAGAAAACGAGTCATATTAATTTAAAATTTTTCTATTTTACAATTGGGAACATATATTTTAAACCATTTGGCAGGTTTTACATAATACTTATTTTGCTTTGATCTTATCCAAACCCCGCCTAATTCTGATTTAGGAATTTCAATTATGCCAACTTTATTGCGAAAAACTAATCGGCCATCTGTAAAATTAAGTAAAATGGCTCTTTCAATTTTATCTGGACTTGCAGAAAGTGCTTGGTAGTAAATCTCCTTATGAGTATAAACTGAATGTCTTTGAAGTGTAACAGTATCTGTGAATAATATGATTTGAGCAAAGCTCATGAAAGGAGTAAAAAGTAATAGAATTAAGATAATCTTCATTTAATTTTGATTAATTGAGAACTGTATACCCATTTGCAATCTAAATAAAGGAGTAAAACCTATTCCTGGAATAAAAGTACCTCCATTAGTATATTCTGGTACTTGACCTTCAAAAGGGTTTTTAAAGTTTATTGGGTACCCTAAAGATAAACCAAAATGATAGAAAAAACGCCTATTTAATCTCAGGGCTCTCAAAAGCTCTAATTCTGCAGCCATTCCAAATCTTCTTTGTTCAAATTCCCAAGACTTATTACCAAAAAGAATATCATTTTTTATACTATATTTTAATTTATCGTTTACAATACCCATTGGCAAATTAAGGCCAAGCAGCCAAAAGCCAGTTGGATTTTCTCCAAGATTGATAAAATAGCCTGGTACAAAAGAAAAATGTTTTCCGCTAAACAGGTATTCTGCACTTCCTCCATCATAAGAAACGCCAGGATTATCTGGCCCTCCAGAATACGAATAAGTAAGGCTGCTTTGGTAGTTGCCAGAACTAAATTTAACCTTGATGTTTAAAAATTTTCTTTGCTTAAGCATTCCGGTTAGTTCAATCCACATTGGTTTCTCACTAGTTAACTGGAAGCCAAGCAAGTATTGGTTTATTGAAATTGGTTTATTTTGAGAATAAACCGCAAAAGGCAAGGTTAACAAGAGTAGAAATATAAACCTCATTTTATTATCAATGTGTCTATTAAATAATATTTTTTATCAAAACTACTATAAGGGCTTTTTATTAATATCTTATAAATTAGTGATTTGTAATAACTAAAATTATTCTCTAAAATTAGATATCCATTGGGCTCATGATAGTTA
>VEQB01000280.1 GCA_018883485.1 Bacteroidota bacterium | reverse complement strand
AGCTACATCAACCCCTTTGCGTTTAGCATATTCTTCTACTTGGTCTTTTTGTATTTTACCTACAGCGAAATACTTGCTTTCTTCATGTGAAAAGTAATACCCACTTACCGCAGCAGTTGGGTACATGGCAAAGTTTTCGGTTAGGTTTATGCCAATCTCCTTTTCTACCTGTAGCAAATCAAACAACTTACGTTTCTCTGTATGGTCTGGGCAAGCAGGGTAGCCAGGTGCTGGACGAATACTTGAATACTTTTCTCTAATTATTTCATCATCTGTAAGCTGCTCATCGTTGGCAAAACCCCAATACTCCTTTCTTACCATTTCGTGCATCTTTTCTGCCATCGCTTCGGCTAACCTATCGGCAATAGCTTTTATCATGATGCTATGGTAATCATCATGGTCTTTCTCGTAAGCCTCCACAATGGGTTCAATACCAATACCAGCAGTTACTGCAAAGAAACCTATATGATCCTTTTTACCTGAACTCTTGGGAGCAATAAAATCTGCTAAACAAAGATAAGGTTGGTCTGCAGCTTTCTCATTTTGCTGTCTCAAAAAGCTAAAGGTTTGCTGGCCGTTTGGCGTTTCTATCATTACATCATCCCCTTCTGCATTGGCTTCATAAAAACCTATGATACCTTTTGCTTTGAGAAGCTTTTTTGAAATCACCTCATCCAACATTTTGTTGGCATCCACATATAACTTTTTAGCCTCCACCCCAATAATTTTATCTTCTAAAATTGCCGGGTACCTACCAGCTAATTCCCAAGTAGAAAAGAAGGGAGTCCAATCTATGCGCTGGCGTAGCTCCTCAAGCGGAAAATCTTCAAACACTTTAGTTCCTAAAAATGCAGGCGTTATTAAATTGTCAAAGCTAAGTTTCATCTTCTTATCGCGTGCTGCATTTAAGCCCACAAAATTCTTGTCCTTTTTCCTATTCTTATAATCAATTCTAAATTGCTCATACTCGGCTTTGTATTTGGCGGTGGCAGGGGCAATTAAATCTGGACTAATAAAATTTTGTGCTACAGGCACACTCTTACTGGCATCTAATACATGTATTACCGGACCACTATATACTGGGTCAATTTTTACAGCAGTATGCGCTCTCGAAGTAGTTGCACCACCAATTAATAATGGGATCTTCATGCCTAATCGTTCCATTTCTTTAGCTACATGCACCATTTCATCGAGGCTAGGTGTAATTAAACCACTTAAGCCAATTACATTTACATTCTCACGTATAGCAGTTTCTAGTATCTTTTCTGCTGGCACCATTACGCCAATATCTATGATATCAAAATTGTTACAAGCCAATACTACTCCTACAATGTTCTTTCCAATATCATGCACATCACCTTTAACGGTTGCCATTAAGATTTTACCTTGAGAAGTGCTGGTATCGCCTGTTCTGCGCTTCTCCTCTTCCATGTAAGGCATTAAATAGGCAACAGCTTTTTTCATTACCCTGGCACTCTTCACCACTTGTGGTAAAAACATTTTGCCTGAACCAAACAAATCTCCCACAATATTCATCCCATCCATTAATGGCCCTTCAATTACTTCTAGTGGTCTGGCAAATTGCTTACGTGCTTCTTCTGTATCTTCATCTATAAATTCTACAATACCTTTTACCAAGGCATGACTTAAACGCTCTGCTACCGGGGCATTGCGCCATTCTAAGTCTAGTACTTTCTCTTTACCCTTGCCTTTTACTTTCTCGGCATACTCTAACAAACGTTCTGTGGCATCGTCTTTTCTATCGAGTAAAACGTCTTCAACATACTCAAGTAAATCTTTGTCAATTTCGTCGTAAACTTCTAACTGACTTGGATTCACAATACCCATGGTCATGCCATTTTGGATACCATGATATAAGAATGCCGAATGCATGGCTTCACGCACTTTATCGTTACCGCGAAACGAGAAAGAAACATTACTTACCCCACCGCTTATTTTAGCACCAGGTAAATTTTCTACTATCCACTTACTACCTCTAAAATAGTCGATGGCATTGCGTCGATGTTCCTCCATGCCAGTTGCCACCGGAAAAATATTTGGGTCAAAAATAATATCTCCCGCAGGGAAGTGAACTTTCTCTGTTAATATTCTATAGGCGCGTTCGGCAATTTCTATGCGGCGTTCAAAATTATCTGCCTGACCCACCTCATCAAAAAGCATAACAATTACTGCAGCTCCAAAACGTTTGATGGTTCTTGCCTGGTGCACAAATTCTTCTTCACCCCCTTTGAGAGAGATGGAGTTTACAACACATTTACCTTGCACGCATTTTAAACCAGCCTCTATAATTTCCCATTTGGAAGAGTCAATCATCACAGGAACTCTTGAAATATCTGGCTCTGATGCAATGAGATTTAAAAAGCGCGTCATGGCTTCTACCCCATCAATCATGCCTTCATCCATATTGATGTCGATGATTTGCGCACCACCTTCTACTTGCTCGCGGGCAACTGCAAGTGCTGCATCAAAATTGCCTTCTTTAATTAAACGCAAAAACATTTTTGAACCTGTAACATTGGTTCGTTCACCTACGTTTACGAAGTTGGTTTCTTTGGTAATGATTAAGGGCTCTAGTCCGCTTAGTTTTAGTGTATAGTCGTTGTTCATTGTTTATTTGTCCATAGTCCATAGTCGATAGACCATAGCCCTTTACTATATTATAATTTTGACTTTAAAGATTGTAACATTTTTATAAGCGCTTCACATTCGTTGTAAATCTGCTTAAAATCTTCTTCTGAAATAATTTTCCTAGTTTGTGCTATATAAATACAACAAACAACTTCAATACAAGATCTTATGGCATAACTTAAGAATCGTGCAAATTCAGGATTACTTTGCCCCTGTGAACCTTCCCCAATATTTAAGACAATAGAATCTGAAGCCCTTTTAATTTGAGAATTTAATACATATAGCTCGTCCTTAGGAAACTTTTTAGTAACCCCATCAACCAATTCAACCAATTGCATTGATTTTTTCCAAACTTCTAAATTCTCGAACTTAAACATTATTTAATTCTATTTTCTACTTTATTTATAAATACAAACCATGGTCTATCGACTATGGACCATGGTCTATCGACCATCGGCTAACAGCTTTCTTGGTTCATACCGTGCTGCCATCTCTGCAATAGCCTTAATATGATCTGGTGTGGTGCCGCAGCAGCCTCCTAAAATATTTACAAGGCCTTCTTTGCAAAACTCTTCTACTTGTTTGGCCATGGCTTCTGGCGATTCGTCGTATTGCCCAAACTCATTTGGCAAACCCGCATTAGGGTAGGCACTTACAAAGAAAGGGGCATTGGCATCTAGCACTTGCAAATACGGGCGTAAGGCACTTGCACCTAAAGCACAATTTAAGCCAATACTTAACAATGGCATGTGTTGCATGCTTATTAAGAAAGCTTCGGTAGTTTGACCCGACAAGGTTCTTCCGGAGGCATCGGTAATGGTACCAGAAATCATCACGGGATACTTCTTGCCTATTTCTTCAAATAACTCATCAACGGCAAACAAGGCAGCCTTTGCATTTAAGGTATCAAAAATGGTTTCTATAAGAATAAGGTCTACGCCACCCTCAATCAATTTGCGCGCTTGTTGTTTGTAAGCCGCAACTAAATCATCAAACAGAATGGCGCGGTAACCTGGGTCGTTAACATCTGGACTAATGGACAAGGTTCTATTGGTAGGGCCCATAGCACCTGCTACAAATCTTGG
>VEQB01000279.1 GCA_018883485.1 Bacteroidota bacterium | reverse complement strand
GTATAGAGAAGGCTTAGCAGGCTGGATACTTTTTGCTGGATTTATTTTAATGATATTGGCCGTTTTAGCCTTACTTATTCCACCACACTATATTATAATTGGAATGGTTGTTTTAGCAAGCATATTTCTAGTCTTGGTGAGAAGAACCAGGTTACTCATTTTAATTACAATAGGCCTAGTAATTGTTTCTGGGCTTTTGGTAGGTAGTATCGATTATGTTTTTCAAAACGTATTGCAAGCGCACCAGCGTTCGCGTATTAACGTATTATTAGGCAAACAAGTAGATATAAAAGGGGCAGGTTATAATGTGCAGCAATCTAAAATTGCCATTGGCAGTGGCGGCTTGTGGGGCAAAGGCCCGTTGCAAGGAACCCAAAATAAATTTAGATTTGTGCCCGAACAAAGCACAGATTTTATCTTTTGTACCATTGGCGAAGAATATGGTTTTGTAGGTTCTGTTACTTATATTGGTTTATACATGTTGCTATTATATCGACTTTTAGTAATGGCAGAACGACAGCGGCAAAAGTTTAACCGTATTTATGGCTACAGCGTAGTGTGTATTCTGTTTTTCCACTTTGTAATTAATGTGGGTATGACCTTAGGATTAATGCCAGTAATAGGCATTCCGCTACCTTTTATTAGTTATGGAGGTTCTGCTTTATTAAGCTTTACTATTTTGCTTTTTATCTTTATTAGATTAGATGCAAATAGGGTAAACGAACTAAGAGGTTCATTCGATTAATTGGTTCAACAAGGATAAAAATTCTTTACGTGAAATTTCCTTTGCACCCATAGATTTTAAGTGAGCAGTACTTTGTTGGCAATCTATTAATTCTATTCCAGCACTTAGGCAATGTAAGCACCAATATATTAAGGCTGCTTTGCTTGCATTGCTTACCACACTAAACATACTTTCGCCATAAAAAACCTTTCCCAATTGTACCCCATACAAGCCACCCACAAGGGCATCATTTTGCCAAACCTCTGCGCTATTGGCCAAACCAAGGTAATGCAGTTGCACATAAGCATCTATCATTTCTGGGCTGATCCAAGTGCCCTCTTCTACTCTTAATACACTGCAAGCTTTAATCACACCTTCAAAATCTTGGTTAATAGAAAATGTAAACCCTCCTTTTTTGAGTACCTGTTTCATGCTCTTACTCACCTTAACTTCCTTTGGGAAAAGTACTAAGCGAGGATCGGGGCACCACCATAGAATGGGATCGTTCTCATTAAACCAGGGGAAGGCGCCAATGCGGTATGCATTTACCAGCATTTGAGGCGACAAATCACCGCCAATGGCTAATAAGCCTTCTGCATCGGTAAGTTCGGGGTCTGGAAAATGCGTATCGAAGAGGAAGTTCATGGCTATACTAAGTCTAAGGCTTTGGCCAAATCTCTATCTTTTTGCGTAATGGTGTTACCAGCATCGTGGGTAGTTAGGTATACATTTACCTTATTATAAACGTTGCTCCATTCTGGATGATGGTTTAACTTTTCAATAACAAAAGCAGCTTTAAGCATCCAACTTAAAGCTTCTGGAAAATCTTTAAATACAAATTGCTTGTAGAGCTTTTGGTCTACTTCAACCCATGGTTCATTGTTCATATTACAAATTTAGGCAAAAAATAAGCCGCAAGATGATAAAATCTTGCGGCTTATAATTGGGTTCAATACTAATTATTGAACAATAAAGCGCTGGGTAGCTGTTCCACCATTGGTGGCTTTGATATTTACAAAATACATACCAGCAGTAAAACCACTAAGGCTCACTTGTTGGTTGTTAGTATTTAATGTATTAGCTCTGTAAACTTCTCTTCCCATGATGTCTAAAATTACCAGTTCACTCATGGTATTACTGCCTTTTAAGCTAATGTTTATTTCGGTTTTTGCAGGGTTAGGATACAAGCTTAAAGAGTGGTTGAGGTTTAATTCTTTAACACCAGTTGCTTTTTCTAAAGTTACTTTTAAAGCAAAGTTTGAATTAGCTAATCTTCCAAATTGTAACATAGGACGGATAGCAGCAACTTGCCATTCTAAATTGGTAACAACACCATCTGCGATACCAGCTGTTTTGCAAATAGTATAGAAATCTGAAGCTTTAACAGAGAAACTGTTTGTAGGTAAACCAACTTGTTCTACTAAAGAGCTCATGCTGTCTTTCATTTTTAATCCAAAGGTATAGCTTGCCATACCAGAGGTTGCTTCCCAAGTTATGGTAAGGGTAGTAGTATCTTTTTCTTTAACAGTTAAAGAAGCATTGTTTGCAGGAGCTAATAAGTTAAAACCAGCAATTGCCATTGGGCCTTCTAATCCAAATCTAACTGCAATTCTAGGAGCTAAGAATGAGGCAATGGTATCGCAATAAATTTTACCGCGAGAAGCACTCATGAAAGGATTGGTTATTAAAGATAATGAATCCACAACTCTTCCATTTACTGGTAATGGTATACCACGGTAAACTTGTGAAGTTTTTGTTTGAGCAGCAGTTCTATCCCACCATTCCCATGGAGAACCTTCTATAGGGAAAGAAGTTTCGAAACCAAAATTGTTGCTAGTCGAATAAACAGGCTTCTTATTAACCGCATTGGCTCTTGTTGAATATGGATCAATGTAGAAATACTTATTAATAGCATTATTTAATCCCATTGCATCTGCTTTAGGAATTACATCTCCAGCGCCTGAAGCATTAGGAATAACGATAGCACCTGTAGTTGGAACTAAAACGTTTCCAGTAAAATAAGGAGCAAATCTATCGCCTTTAGCATGCATAGAAACAATTGGTAAGCTAGTAGATTTCATCCAAGCGGTATCGCCCATAGCACCACCAAAGTTAACAATCATGTGTGCTTCTGAAGAAACCGATTCTGCATGCGGCAAGTTGAAAGGAGGAATACCTCCAACACCTCTCCAATCTCCCATAGTGTCCATGCTTACCATTGGTGAGGCATCTCCACGTAAGAACTTAATATTAGATTCAATGTCGGCACGTGTGCTTACTGTACCTAAAGCAAGGGCAATATAACCACCAGTTCCTTGACCACCTACTGTAATTTTAGAGGCATCAATTTTGTACGTAGCAGCATTTGCTCTAAAGAAGCGAATACATGCATGCATATCTTGCACACCACGGTATGTTGCTTTTAACAACTGTTCGCGCGCTTGCGCTTGAATAGTGGTAGCAGGATTCCAACCAGAACGGTAAGAAGCTATAGCAACCACATAACCGCGCTTAGCTAAATTTCTTGCCACTTCATTAAGAGAAGAATCTGTTCTATCTCCTGTAGTTTGCTGATTGATGTAAGCAGGCAAATAAGAACCAGTATGCGCAAGAATAATTAATGGACGCGCAGATGCTGTGTCATTAGCTGGCTGATAAAGATCTACAAACTGGCTTGCCATAAAAAGAGGGCCAGTAAGTGATGGTGGAAGTTGATTATTGCCAGCCAATAGGTTGATAGAATAATTTGAATCATACCATATTTGAGATGTTTTAGTTACATCTGGAAATATCGGAGAAAAATAACGAACCTGAGCCTTTGTGCTAAGTCCAATTAGCATTAAAGCGATCAAGGCAAGTTGGGAAAGTAGATGTTTTTTCATTGTTTATTTGATTGTTAATTGTTGTTGCTGCTAAATAATGTCTTTTGCACGAAATAACCAAAGATTTGGGAAAATAAGCAATTATTTTCCTAAATCTAATAAGATAGAGAAATAGGCCAACCTACCCACACG
>VEQB01000278.1 GCA_018883485.1 Bacteroidota bacterium | reverse complement strand
GTAAAATATACATATGATAGCATTGTAAAAATACTCGGAAGACCTTGGAACCAAATGCCAAAAAGTTATTCTTATTTTTTCATCGAAAAACCAATTTTGGATTCATTAGGAATAGGGAACTCTATAATGATTAGTTTTGATAGTAATGGGTATGTTGAAGATATAGTGAAAGGGCGTCAACAATCAATAGATTAATGATCAAATAGGAGTAATTTTACTTTCATTACACAGTATGCTTTAGTTGTTAACCATTCGCATAAAAATCTAAAATTAAGTTTGAACTATTAGCCGTAATTTCTTTAATCTATATCACTTTCAAAAAACCTGTTGAGGACTATTGTAAGATTTTGAACCACAAATTAACCACAGATTGGAAACAAGAGGGTAAAATTACATTTTAAGAAAACAATAAATATTGAGACTTTTAATACTATCATGATGGGTTAAATATGGCTGATTTGCTTCAAGATAAAAATTACCACAACTACTTTATGAAATATATTTATGATTCAAATTATCAAATTTTTAGGTAAACCCTATACCGAAGTTCCCAATAATCATGCTTTCTTTTTTATTGAGAAACCTAAACTAGATTCTAAATTAAGGTGTAGATATAATTAAATGCAATCCAAAACCGTTGCTTCGTTATTTTGTGTTAGCTTTTGCCACCAAGGCTCGGAGACACTAAGTAAATTAAAGAAAACTGTTGTTTTTACTTGGCTGAAATACTCAGGTAACAAATAAAGTTTACCAAATTTATCTCTATTCTTTAGATCTTAATTGCTTCCCACTTTTTAATGTACTCCTAACCAATGCCCAAAGCAATATGGCGAATAATAATGCAAAAATTATATAAACAGCTGAGAAAGGCAGGGTAAACCAAATTCCTACAGCCAATGCCAACATTCCTAAACTGGCAATTAATATTGAAATATTATAAAATTTAAACTCCCTTAATTGTTCTGTATACTTTTGACCAAAATGAGAAATAATCACTAGACCTGGTGATAATAATAAAATTGTTAACCCTATAATTAGTAAGGGGATTGCAGCATAACCTATTAACGCGTAACCTAAAATTAAACCTAAAAGAAAGGATAATAGGCCAATTGAAACAACTATAAAGATAATTTTTATTAATTTAAATCGTGTCTTATCGCCATTTGGTTTTGATTCTAACCTAGACTCTGGTTGTTTTGAATGGTATTTATCAAATCGTCTATTTTGCCCATATTCATTTAATTTTGATTTTACTTCCCTTTCCCTTTTATAAAGCATAAGTAGGAGTAAAGCAAAACCCAGGACAGCTAATCCGAACCCCAAAGTCGTGGCGCTAACTAAACCACCTAAAAGTAATGCCGTACCACTCATGCCTAATAAGACCCTGCCTCTATACCCCGTATCAAATGCCGTAGTATCAGTTAGCGTAACTTGTTCCTTCTTTCGAAAAAGTTTAACCTTTGCAGGTTCAGGCTCACTTTTCATTTCTTTTATTGATGAAACCTTTTCTTTTTTAAAAACCTTTCTCCTAAACTTAAATTCTTGAATCTTTGGCTTGTCTATTGCGAATGGTTTTCGAGTCACAAGAAGTTCCTTTTTATTACTGTACTTAGAAGTTGGCACCCTAACCTTGCTTCTATACAAATACCTTTGCTCACAAGCACTAAAAAACAATAGAAGTGGAAAGAGTACTTGAATTAAAAGCTTAAACTGCATACTGCAATATAATTGTTCTCCCTATAAAGTTTCAAATGAAAATATTTGCAACATTTACACTTAATAGGTTAGTATAAAAACCATTGCATTATTCAAACTTATTTAGAAGAGCCAATAATCAATCTAACTATAATTAATAGCAGTAATGCTAATAAGAAAAGTATAGCTCCGGAATAAGAAAAACCAACCACTAAAATTAAGGTGGATAGAATTCCGAAAATTTCCATCAACACAAAAAATGAGATATCATTTTTATTGCTTGTTCTTTTTCTCGAATAATTTGCTGCAAGCCATAAGGAAGGTGCAAATGACAATATAAAAAATCCAGCTACAAAAAGCTCTAAAACTGGAAATAATAAAAGCAGTAAACCAATTGCAATAAGTAATGCTAAAACCATTGTAGTTCTCCTTCTCGAAGCTTCCTCTTTTCTTAAGTTTTCAGGTGAGGTATCATTACTTTCCTCTTTACTTTCAATATAATCGTTTGAGGAGGATTTTAAAGTGCCCTTTCTATTTTTCTGATAAAGTGTAAAAAAGATAAGAAATAATCCTAATAAAGCTAATCCATAGCCAATCAAAGTGGCACTAATTAAACCCCCAAACAACAAGGCGGTGCCAGCAGCTACAAGGGCAACACGTTTAACGATTACTCCCTTAGATTTTACTGAGTCTTGGAGGTTATTAGATCGTTGATGATGACTTTTTTTTAAAAAACCCGACTTTAATTTTGCTGTAATTGTTTTAAAAGGAATGCCTGTGGAGACTATTAGCAAATTGGAATCATGCTTATAATCAAATTCCTCTAATGTAATCTTTGGTACTATTAATTCAGACTTTTTTTTAATACAGATTACTTCTGATTGAGCACTAAACTTTGACGTTTGAACCCTTACCTTAGGCCGAAAAAAATACCGCTGCGAGCATCCTGCAAACAAAAATAAAAATAGCAGTACAGCAAATACAAAGCTTGGCTTCATACTGCAATATAATTCTTATGTTTGAAACATTAAGTTAAATAGTTACATATCGAGATGGGATAATTATAAACTATCCGACCCACTATTTTGGGCCATTGTTATTGCCTTACATTTACTTGGCTTTTTACAAGCTCTCCATACAGGCAGTATCTACTTGGTAGATTCTATAGATTACCTTTCACAAGCCTATAATTTGGTGCATCACCATAGCTTATATGCAGCCCCTTGGGATGCTCCCATTAAGCCAGATTACTATACTTTTCGTCCTCCTTTGTATGGTTTATTAATTGCGCTTATTAAAATTTTTTATAATAGTGATTATGCCATCCTGTTCGTTCAAGCCGGTATTAGCCTTAGCACTATTTGGGGTGTAAAAAATTGGCTCAAACAATTGGATATTACTGCGGCTGTGCCGCTTATTTTTATTTTGATAGCCTATCCTTCCCAGATTATTCATTGCAATTTTGTAATGAGTGATACTCTCTTTCAAGCCTTGCTTTTTTGGGCCTTCTATTTTTGTTGGAAACTATACCAAATGCCACAACTTAAGCGTGCATTTGCGGTTGTATTATTTTTTCTTTTAGCCATGTTGGCTAAACCTGTTGCCTACTTAATGGGTATGAGTGCAGGACTTATTTTCCTTGTGCTTTGGTTCAACAAGAAACCGCTAAAACTATTGCTCCCATTTTTATTATTACCTTTATTATACCATGCCTATGCTAGCTACAATAAAGAGGTTACAGGCCATTACCATTACTCTACTGTAACACCCATTTTCGTATTAAAATACATGGGTAAATATACCAATGCACAGGTGTATGGTGAGGCGTATGCAGATTCGGTTCAAGAAAACATCATGCGCCAAACAGATTCCATGAACCTTAGCCAACGCTACCATTGGATGAATGAGCAAGGGAAGGCTATGATTGCAAAACATCCGTTGAAGTTTGCTTTATTTAATGTAAAGGGTTGGTTTGCTTTTATGCTAGACCCTGGTCGTTTTGAGTGGGTGCATTTTCTCAATTTACCCGAAGGTAATTTCTTAGGCTTATACCACGTATTAAAT
>VEQB01000277.1 GCA_018883485.1 Bacteroidota bacterium | reverse complement strand
ACGCAAATTTTTTGGGGAAACTTATTTTTCAACAAAAAAAGATTCATTTCACTTTTAAAAAATTTCCTTTGCCTATCAAGTCTAGGGTGAAATCATCTAAATCACTATTTTTGGGGAAACTCCAGAATGTTAGGGTGATAGGCAGCAAAACCTGCAAAAAAGTTAAATTTGAATACTATCGATTGGTGCGGAGTGCTGCTTAATTTGGTTTATTTTGTAAACTATTATTAGGTATTTTTGTTTAATCGCAAATGGATGGTAATTAACTAAATCAAAATTTAAACTATGAAAACAATTAATACAGATTTCTTTGTCTTTAAATTACAACTTAACACTAAGTTCTTTTTAGTATTGATGTTTGGTATGCTTGTATTTTCTGCTCATCGCAGTTTTTCACAGACTCCAGAATTATTTGCAGACAAGGTATTAATTAGTAATATTTCCAATCCCTGGGGCTTTACATTTATAAATAGCAATGAAGTACTATTTACAGAGAAAAGAGGAAAAGTATATCGCTATACTATTTCTAACGATTCTCTTATAGAAATAAGTGGTGTGCCAACCGTTTCTCAAAACGGTCAAGGTGGACTTTTGGATATAGCTTTACATCCAAATTTTAACACCAACAATTTTGTTTATCTAACTTATGCAGTAGCCGCAACTGGCGGTCAAACAACAGCCTTAGGAAGAGGAAAGCTAGTTGGCAATCAACTTCAGAATTTTACCGAATTGTTTAGAGCCTTGCCTATTCGAAATTCGGGAGTTCATTTTGGAAGTAGAATTGTTTTTGATAAAAATAATTTTTTATACATGTCGGTAGGCGACAGAGGCGTTCAAGACAGTGCTCAAGGTAAGAATAACCACTTGGGGAAAGTTCTGCGATTTAATGATGATGGTTCAATACCATCCACTAATCCCTTGGTTGGCGTTCCTAATACAAGACCTGAAATATTTTGTTGGGGAAATCGCAATATACAAGGAATGGCTATGCACCCTGAAACAGGTGAAATATACGCACATGAGCATGGACCTAGGGGAGGAGATGAACTCAATTTGATTAAACCAAATACCAATTATGGTTGGCCTGAAGTTACCTTTGGTATCAATTATGATGGCACGCCTATAACGCCCGATACTACACTTCCAGGAATGCAGCTTCCGCTTACATATTGGGTACCTTCTATTGCGCCATGTGGCATGACTTTTATTAAAAATGGGCAACCAAACAATGAAGCAGATATTTTAATAGGGGCTTTGGCTGGAAGTCATATTCATTGGCTAAAGATGAAAGATGATAAAAGAGTTTCTTCTACAAGAAGCATGAATGGTTATGCGCGCTTTAGGGATGTTAGACAAGCACCTGATGGAAAGATTTATGCCATGACCGAATCTCCAAACCAGTTTATTTTATTGCGTTCAAGTGTTCCTATATTAAATTCTTTGGAGGATGAAACAACTGAATTGAATGAGAAAATTATGCTTTCTCCTAATCCCAGTTTTGGAGAAAGTTCTTTGTCGTTTAATGTGTCAAAGAATCAACTTGTTTCGGTGAGAATTATGGGTTCAAACGGCAATTTAGTTAAAGAAGTAGCATCTCAAAATTACGCTGTAGGCAAACACGCAATGGTAATTGAATCTGATGAATTACCAGTTGGTTTGTATTTTATAGAAATTGATAAAGGCGATTCGAAGTCGTTTTTAAAGTTTGTTAAAATGTAGTTTAGTAATTAATTTATATTTTTTCAGATTACAATCCTATTGGTTATTTAGGTGGTATTGATGGAAGTGTCAAAATCAATGAAAACTTTTTAACCTACTAGTTTTTATGCTTCCAATTTTATAACTTCGTTTTATGTTGTTAACCGGTCAAACTACAGCTCGGCATCCAGATCTGCTTCTATTTATAATAGGAGCTGTTATTGTACTTTTAGTATTAGCCAACTTAGGCAATTGGTTAAAGGCCTTTGACGCTTGGCTGCTCCGGCGCTTCGGC
This sequence comes from Bacteroidota bacterium, assembly GCA_018883485.1. Lineage (GTDB taxonomy): Bacteria > Bacteroidota > Bacteroidia > UKL13-3 > UKL13-3 > B1. The sequence goes on along the minus strand of VEQB01000277.1, from coordinate 1,789 downwards.
GGGCTCTGAGTTGGGTGTGCTGCATTTATCTCCTATTAAAAAAAAGTATTTCTCCACCAGATTCTTCTAGTAGTTTAACTGTTAAAGAATTGGAATTTTTAATTGCCAAAAAATACCAACCAGAGTCATTAAAGCTAAGTTTAACTGCATCTCCCTGTATTTTCCAATGCCCGTTGCTACTATAACCCTGTTTGTTACTTGTTTTTACATAATTATCATTCTCAACATCTAATGGTAAATTATAAACAATAAAGGTTGAGTCTCCTTTAAGTGTCAGCTGGCAATTCTCCTTTTCAATTTCCCAAGTGCCAATTAAATTATCAGATGTAATACTACCACAAGATGCCAGCAATAAAATGGTAACCCCAATTAATTGTAATCGCTTTTTCATTATTTAATATTTTATTGGTATACTCCATTGAAATACTTGCTCAGTCTCAGAGGTTGGACCAGTTCTTCCCGCTATTGTGCCGTTCATAAATTCATCAACATTATTTTGATACCATTCTTTGTATCCAAAATAAGGTAAGCGCGTTGCAGAACCTAATGTAGAAGTATTATGAACTGTAAAAGTTACTGTGGCAACTTTTTGACTAACATCATTCGAAGTGACTTCAATCCATAAACTATGCGATCCCAAATATGTGAACATTATATTTCCTGTTGTACCTCCGGTAGCTAATGTTGAGTAATCCATTATATATTTTCCAACACCCTCGATGCCACTTAATTTATATGGGAAGCCAAAATCAGGCATCGGTTCGCCTGGTTTGAGATTTCTCAACTTATTCTGCCCATCTATTATTGCATTTCTATAGTGTTCGTGTTGCTTGTAAAGTTCTACAGTATTATCACCTGTAGTGAAGTCTCTTGACTTAGGACCTCCCGTTAACCATTCCTCTCCAAGTTGGAATGGTGTAAGGCTCTTACTATCCTTACGCTTAGCGGTAATTAAAGCTGCTGTCTCCACATTTCCATTCTCTTGGTCTCTATATGTTGTACTGTTTTTAGTATTAATTGAATAATAGCCATCTTTATTAATTCTAATCCTTCCACCCTTTATGTTATGTTCCTTTTTAAACTCTCTGGCCTCCTTGCGTGATCCGAATAAACCCAACGGATCGACAAAAATTACAGGATTATTATTAAATGTTGTATAACTGCTTTGACATGAATAAGTAATTGGGTCAACATTCCATCTTCTCCCCAACCTCGTATCATACTCCCAAAACTCCGCCGTCATAATATTACCATCACCTGCAATCTCGTTATCCTGCTCTTGGCCATTGAAGGAGAACCTATATTCACATTTTTTAGCATAAAAATACCCTGTAAACTTTGATGGAATTGGTGTAGAGGTAAGATTTGGGCTAAATATCATAGTAAAACCAAATTTAAGGAATTAAAAATTAAAAACTAATCCTACTTCGACAAGGTGACCTCGAAACGACAGACACAAGGAAATAAGAGGATTTTCAGAATTTCATCTATTTGCCTTTAGGTTTTTGTATAATCCAATTTCCAGCCTTGGTGGAACCAATACGCGAAATTTTGCCTTTTTGTTTTAGTTTCCCTAAATGATATTCAACCCATCTTCGTGATAGACCTGTAACTTTTGCCATCTCAATTGCAGTAACTTTAGGGTTTTCAAGAATGAGATTCAAAATTATTTCTTCCACAGTTTCTTCCACAGTTTTCTCTGAATGTTTTAACGGACGTTTCAAACTAACAGTAAACATGCCTTTGATACTATATTCTGGCTCAGGCAATCCTGCTACTTGCATTAAAT
>VEQB01000276.1 GCA_018883485.1 Bacteroidota bacterium | reverse complement strand
GGTTAAGCACGCGTTGTAATACAGGCAGAATAGCATCTTCCCACCCTTGTTTTAAACTCATAGGGATGGCTGTATTATTTATGTCTTGTGAGGTTAAGCCAAAATGCACGAATTCTTGATATTGACCTAAGCCAAGGTTTTCTAAAGCTTTTTTTAGAAAATACTCCACAGCTTTAACATCATGGTTAGTTACCTTTTCTGTATCCTTAATCTCTTGTGCTTGACTTAAACTAAAGTTAAAATAAAGTTCTCTGAGAGAGGTTTTATGAGCATCAGAAAAGGCGTCTTTTAATTGTGGCAAAGGCAGTTCTGAAAGGGCAATTAAATATTCAACTTCAACCCAAACACGGTATTTAATGAGGGCAAATTCGCTAAAATAGTTAGACAACACCTCTGTTTGGCGCCTGTATCTTCCATCTACTGGGCTATTTGCGGTTAAAGCATTTAATTGCATGCGCTTATCTTTAGCACAAAAATAAGGGTATCCCAGCTATTTAAAAACTAGTTCTCCACTACACTCTTTAGGTTCAGCCATTAAAAATAGACGCTTTTAACCAAAGCGTTATTTATAGTTTTAGCAGTTGCAACTTGGGATCGCTGCCGAACTATTTGAAATTAAACCCCAAATGTCGTTGCCAAAAATAAGCACCATTAAGGTTAATAAAATAAGCATACCTGCATACTGGGCCTTCTCTAAAAACGATTCACTAAGAGGCTTTCCAATTATTATTTCAAAAATTAAAAACAATACATGCCCTCCATCTAAAGCTGGAATTGGTAGAATATTCATAAACGCCAAACCTAACGAGATAAGCGCAGTGAACATCCAAAAACGCTTCCAAATTACTTCTGATCCAAAAAATTTGGCAATTCCTATTGGCCCTTGAACCGCTTTATTTACTGCAATATCTCCTTTAAAAATTTTACCCCACCCTTTAATTTGTGCGTCTATATTTTCACCTGCTTTCTTAATACCCAATGGAAACGAAGCAAAGAAACCATACGTTACATCTTCATATTCAAAATCTTTAGAATCTACCCCAATACCAATGGTGGCACAAGCATCTACAGTGCAATTTAAATTAATAATATTTCCACCACGGTTTACAGTTAAGGCAACATCCTTACATTTCTTTTCTTTAAGATAATTTTGGAATTCATCAAGGTAGGTTACTTTTATGGAGTCTACCATTTCAATCACATCATCTTTTTGTAGGCCAGCTTTTTGAGCATTCGATTTTTCGCCAACAGTTCCTACAAAAAATTGCATCCGAGGCTTAAAAAAATCAGCCTTATTCTCACTAAACTTCTTTACAAAATCATCAGGTAAATTAACTTTTACCATAGAATCATTTCTATTTACATCATAAACAACTCCTTCACTAAGGATATGCTTTACTTGCAAGGCATCTTCAAAATGATCGATGGCCACTCCGTTTACGGCAACCAATTTATCACCTGTTTTAAAGCCATATTCTTTTGCCAATTCAGAAGGAACAATACCAGCCTTTAGCGAATCATTCTTCATAAATTTATCGCCATAGGTATAACTAATCATGGCAAAAATGATAACACCCGCAATGATATTAACCACTACACCGCCCACCATTACAATTAAACGCTGCCAAGCCGGCTTACTTCTAAATTCCCATGGCTGGGCAGGTGCTTTCATGGCTTCCTTATCCATGCTTTCATCTATCATGCCTGCAATTTTCACATAACCACCCAAAGGCAACCAGCCGATTCCCCATTCTGTATCGCCGCGCTTAAATGAAAACAATTTGAAACCCCAGGCATCAAAAAACAAATAGAATTTTTCTACTTTAATTCCAAATGCCCTAGCAGCTAAATAGTGCCCAAATTCATGTAAAATAACTAATATAGATATTGCCAATATTAATTGGCCAGCCATTACCAATGCATCCATCGCAAAAATTTTTCCTTAAAATTGAGTGCAATAATAACCAATTATGGCAACAAACTAAGGGCAAATTTTCTTGCCTCTACATCTGTAGCTACATAATCTTCAATGCTAGGCTTGCCTATAAAGCTAACCTTTTCTAAGCAAGCCTCGTTTAAAGCCGCAATTTGTAAAAATTTTATTCTATCCTGCAAAAATGCCTCTACTGCAATTTCGTTTGCGGCATTTAAAATACAGGCTGCATTTCCGCCTCGCTTCATGGCTTCAAAAGCCAAAGCTAAATTTCTAAATGTTTCCTTATCTGGCTCCTCAAAAGTAAGATTCGACATTTCCTTAAAAGAGAGTCGTTTAAAGGAGGCTTCTACCCTATTAGGAAAAAAGAAGGCATAATGAATTGGCAGTTTCATATCTGGTAAACCCATTTGCGCCTTAATGCTGCTATCTTTAAAAGATACCATACTATGTATAATAGATTGCGGATGAACCACCACCTCAATTTGATCGGCCTCTACCCCAAATAACCACTTGGCTTCAATTACCTCCAAGCCTTTATTCATCAAGGTGGCAGAATCTATGGTAATTTTTGCACCCATACTCCAATTAGGATGCTTTAAGGCTTGCGCTTTGGTTACTTCTAATAAGTCGCTAGTTTTTTTACCCCTAAACGGACCACCAGATGCTGTAAGTATAATTTTCTCTACCGATTGTTCTGCCTCCCCTACCAAACATTGAAATATGGCCGAATGCTCCGAATCGACAGGAATCAATGGCACTTTATGTTGAGCACATAAATCTGTAATTATTTCCCCCGCTACCACCAATGTTTCTTTATTGGCTAGTGCAATTCTCTTTTTGTTTTTTACAGCAGCAATGGTTGGCTTCAAACCGCTATACCCTACCATAGCTGTAAGCACAATATCTGCAGAGGTAATACCCATTAACTCTTCTATGGCCCTACTACCCCCATAAACCTTAATATCATGAGGCATTAAAGCTTCTTTTACAGCTAAATATTTACTTTCATCAGCTATCACCACATGGTTGGGCTTGTATTCAATAGCTTGTTGTATTAACAAATCACTATTGCTATTAGCTGTTAAAACTTCTACTTCTAAGGTAGCAGATTGCTCGCTTATTACTTCTAAAGCTTGTGTACCAATGCTGCCTGTGCTGCCTAAAATGGCTATCTTCTTCTTCATTATTTTATTTCTTAAAAGGAGCTAAAGCGTCGGCTATATTTCTATCATTACTTAAACGTGGCACTTTGTTTTGACCACCCAATTTCCCTTGCGATTTCATGTAAGCAATAAAGCCATCCTTTGCTATTGGGGTAATGCGAAGCGGCCGTAATATGCCTCCTTCGATTAAATCTTTATAATAAATATTTTTGTGCTGTAATAATTTATCCGTTTGTGCTTCTAAGGTAACCAAATCTAAAACATCATTTTCAAAAGCAATAAACCACTCATGATAGGGCAAACCACCTTCTGGAGGATTTACTTGTGGTGCCACAGTAAACTCAATTATTTCAAGGCCCAAGTTGCGCGCTGCTTGCATCAAAGCAAATTCAACTTCTTCGCCTATAACATGTTCACCAAAAGCCGAAATAAAATGTTTGATGCGTCCGGTAACGACAATGCGGTATGGATTTAAGGATACAAATTTTATCGTATCTCCAATATTATAAGCCCATAGTCCGGCATTGCTGCTGATGATTAAGGCATAATTCACACCTTTTTCTACCTGATGTAAAGTAAGTCGGGTGGGTTTCTCATTAAAAATTTCGGCAGCAGGAACAAATTCGAAAAACATACCCGCCCATGTATTCAACAGGAGGCCTTCATTCTGTCTCTTATAACCATCTCCGAGCCCA
>VEQB01000275.1 GCA_018883485.1 Bacteroidota bacterium | reverse complement strand
GAGGAAATGATGACAATAGTAGTATGGGAGCAGCCTGGGCGTTTAGGGTAACACCCTCCAACAACGCTAATTTAAATGCATTGTTATTAAGTTCAGGCACTTTAAGTCCTGCTTTTGCAAGTTCCACATCAACCTACACTGCCAGCACAAGTGCAACTAGCATAACGGTTACACCAACAATAGCTGATACCAATGCAACTATTCAAGTAAGGGTAAACAGTGGTAGCTATGCTTTGGTAAACAGTGGTAATGCCTCTGCTGCTTTACCTTTAAATTTAGGTATTAATACTATTGATGTTAATGTAATAGCACAAGATTTTTCAACAACAAAAACTTACACAATAACGGTAACTAGAGTACCATTGGTTAATACCTGGACCGGCACAACCAGTAATGTATGGAATTTAGCCACCAATTGGGATCCTGCGCAAATACCAACAAATACAGACAATGTGTTTATAGCAGCATCAGGTAACAACCCGGTTTTAAGTGCAACTGGCGCAGTTAAAAACATTACCATTGATAGTGGAGCTACTTTAACAGTTTCAGGAACGCTGGAAATAACAGGAAATTTAAGTACACTAGGTACTATAGATGCAGCCAATGGAAACATAATTTTAAATGGTACAGCAGCACAAACGCTTGATGCGAAAGGAGGTACTGTTCAAAACTTAACCATCAATAATGCAGCTGGCGTTGCATTAACAGGAGCATTAAACTTAACAGGAATATTAACGCCAACAGCTGGCGTATTAACCACTGGGGGTAATTTAACCTTAAAGTCTTCAGCATTAACTACAGCAAGTATTGCCAGCAATTTATCAGGCAGTAATTATATTTCGGGCAACGTTACGGTAGAGCGTTTTATACCTGGTGGCAGAAGGGCGTTTCGATTCTTCTCTCATCCATTTAGTAATGCTGTTGCTCTCAGCAACATGATAGGCACAACGGGTTTGGTAATTACCGGACAAGGCGGAGCAACCAACGGATTTGATGAAAGCACTTTGAACAACCCATCTGCCTTTACTTTTAATGAAGCCACCTTTGATGGAACCAACAATTCAGGTTGGAGTGCATTTACCAGTACCAGCAATAGCATTGCAGTGGGTGCAGGCATGCGTGCATTGCACCGTGGATCCCGCTCGCAACTACCTGCAATTGTGCAGGCAAGTCCACCCACCCCGCAATCAGCTACCATCGCATGGTCGGGCCCTATCACCACAGGCAGCAAAACCTTTAGCATGTTAAAAACTGCAGGTGCAAATGGTGGATGGAACTTAATAGGCAATCCTTATCCATCGGCAGTCAATATTGGTACCATCGCATCCGGAAACAGAAACTCCATTGGAACATTTAGTGTTTGGAACCCAAACGCTGGCACAACAGGAGCCTACCAAACAATAAGTTTTGGAGCCGACTATATTTTACCATCAGGCAGTGCATTCTTCATCAATACGCCCAATGCGGCAACCTTCACCTTTACCGAAGCCGATAAAAGTACAGCAACACCAGCAGTGTTATTTAAGAATGATGAGTTAATGCAACATGCAATGGAAATTAAATTGTGGAGCGACAGCAGCATACATTGGGACAACTTTGTGTTGCGCAACCGCAGCAACTTAACAGATGCCTATGAATATACTGCAGATGGATTGAAGATGAAGAACTCGAATGTAAATTTTTACACCGTATCATCTGATAACAAAAACTTAGCCATTGACAACCGTCCATTGGATGAAAGCAAAGAAGTGAAATTGGCATTTGAAACCTCATCTCCTTACCATTTCACCTTCAAAGTAGCGCATATACAAATGCCAGGATTGGAAGTATACTTAGCAGATAAATTTGCAAACAAAGAAGTGTTGTTGACATCCAATACCGCTTATGATTTTGTAACAACAGCAGATGCTGCCAGCCAAGGTGCTGAGCGTTTTAAGTTGAAGTTTAAAAACGTACCAACAACATCGGTTAGCGAATTAAGTACAGCAAAGAATGCATTTAGCTTGTATCCCAATCCAGCTAGCAGCACCATACACTTGTCATTGGCCAACCCGGTAGGCACACACACTTATGCCATATACAACCAATTGGGAGTGCAAGTAAAAACAGGCGAGTTGAACTTTGACAACCAACGCAGCCATGCCATCCAAATCGAAACGCTTGCGAGTGGTATATACTTTGTGAAATTAGATGGCGGACAAGTCATTCGTTTTGTTAAATAATTATAATTACACACACAACAAAAAAAAGAATAACAACAATGAAAAAATATATTTTAAGCGTAATACTACTCTTTGCGCTAACTTTTTTATCTACAAGCATAATGGCTCAACCCGGTTTCGACGATGATACAGATGATGTACCGGTTGATGGAGGTATCAGTTTGCTAATGGCCGCAGGCATAGGTTATGGCATCAAGCGCATCAAAGACAAGCGCAGTAAATAAATATCTTTCGTTTTCATAGAATTATGGTAATAATATATAGTGGTCCATTAAACCTGGAAAGCCAGCAATCTCGCGCTTAGCACAATTGATTAACTTGTTCTCCCTTAATTCTTCAGGGCTCTTTTTTTTGTTACCATAATGTTGTTTATTTACACAAACAATAGAATAAACTTTAACAAATGCTACCTCAGGTTTAGTTCAACAGCATCTAAACCCAAGCGGGCAGACTCGGTCATCGCGCGCGCGGACAAGCAGCCCCTTCGGGAAATTATTTTACGGCTCGGTAATAATCATTTATCTTTAAATAAACATTTCGGTTTATAGACACAGGATGTTTCAAAAGCCCGCCTAGGTTTATTTGCCAACCGATATGCCCAATATTAAGACAAATTATCAGTAATAAATTACGGCAAAATATTTGTACACCAACCAATCAACAAAAAGAGAAAATGAAAAATAAAACAATAACAGCAATTTCAGCTGGGACATCTTATTCGATGTTAAAGTTAAATGAATCAAGCGTGGATCCTTATACACGCTCAGCTATCGGGTCAATTTTAGGGTTTACCTTAGCACTCAGCCCCAATAATAACCATCGATACATCGGTATTGGGACAATGATAGCCGGAGCACTACAATTAATTGATATTGCAAAGGGAGGTCGGTTAATTAAAAACCAATGCAATTTACCAGTTTATATAATCGGCGAAAATGGTGGTGTATCTGTTCTTGAATATGGTAAAGTTCCATCAGGTAATATAGATGGTTTCTCATTCAAGGGATTAAATGGTGTTTTTAAACTTTCTGATGGTGTATATGCAAAAATAAATACAAACAATTCAATTCAATATACTCCTGGACTTGGCCGATTTATTAACCAAAGTGTAAGGAGTGGGGGCTATAAATCAAAACAATGGGTTGACCAGCAAACTGATCTTCGTTGGAAAGAATTATACAGTAAATCAATTTAATACTGAGCATAACAGCACATTTGCAATAGGCGGGGTTTCGTGCTCCAAAGACCATTTAGTGGTAGCCGAAAATTTTGTGCTCCGCATAAACATTAGTGGTAAAAATCTCGCCCATCGCAAATCTGCAAAACGATATAGCCAACCTAAGAACCTAAAATTTAAAAGCTTAAATTAGACAAAAATGACAGACAATTTTAACGTTGATGAAATCCTAAACAAGAACCGAGTTGACACCCAAAATTACATTAATAAATTGGTAGCTTTTAACAAACAGCTGACATTTTCAGATGCTAAAGCAGACAGTTTAATAGCGGACGATTTATTAGAAATGGTAAATAAACATAGATATCTGCACGGAGAAAACATCCGTGATCTTTTCATTACCTGTATAAATC
>VEQB01000274.1 GCA_018883485.1 Bacteroidota bacterium | reverse complement strand
GATAAATCCTCCATGGCTTTAACATCGTCTGTTTCTGAGGTCCCAGATGCATTGGTTGCTATTTTTAAAGCAGATATATTCTTACTCAAATGCTTTTTCTGTTGCAATTGGCGGTATTGCGCAAAACTGATGTACCAAGTGCTTAAATTGGGTTTAATATTTCTTTCTAATGGGTTACTGCTACTTAATGTAAGAAATACATCTTTCCAATTTAAACTGCTGCTTTGTTGCACTTGAGCAAAGTACTTTACTTGCATTTTATTGTTGCCAGAATTTGCCTGTAGTTCATAAACAGGCACCCACGAAGCATTAGGTGTAAAATAATTAAAATTAACCTGCGCTGCTCCTGCGGTTTCGGCATAAAGCACAACAATTACCTGGTAGCTGGGTTGTGCAGCGGCATTTACTTCTTGTATTTCGCCACTTTGTAAGTGTCTCAAATATTGAAGTCGATCTTCTAAAAATTTAAGTGTTTTAGTTTCTCTATCTTTCTTTATTTCAAATTGCAAACTTTGGTGTAATAATCTGTTAAGGCGGTCGTGGGTAAAATCCATAGCCTGACCCAACAAGGGCAAGGAGTCTTTTGGAGAATCTCCTCTGATGAGTTTAAAGTTTAACAACATTTTTTTCTCTAATTCTATTACATAAATTTGGTTGCTAAGGTCCTGAATGGCATATCCAATTCCTTCAATAGAGTCTAAAACGCTAAGAATTGCTTTGGCATATTTTTGTTCTAGTGCTGGCATCTCCTTATATTTTATTTGATATTGTACATCCATTACCGTTCCACCTTTGCAGCTGGCTTGTAAGGTTTGCGCGTGTATGCTAGGACTAATATTCTCAAATAATATTTCATTGTTGCCTTGGTTTAATTGGAGGTTTTCTTGGTAATAGAGATGAGCACCTTGAAGATATACCGTTGCTTGATCTATTTTAGCTTTAATGGGTTTAACGGCTTTAGCCACACTTGCTATACCTAGTAAAGCAAGTAACAATGCAATTGACTTATTCATTTTTTTTAAGATTATTTACCCTTTTGATGCAAGCCTTTAAAAGATTCCATAAATTCATCCGAAAAAAAATCATATTTGTAGAAATGCCTTATGCTGGTTCACATTTAAGCGACGAAGATTTGGTTCTGGAGTTTCAGAAAACCGAGGATAAAGAATTGATTGGCATCTTATTTAAACGGCATTCTTTATTGTGTTTTACTGTTTGTATGAAGTACTATAAAAATGAAACTTTGGCAGAGGATGCCGTCATGCAAGTTTTTGAAAAGTTATTATCGACACTACAGCAGCATCCTATTCAAAATTTTAAGTCTTGGCTGCATAGCGTTTGCCGTAACCATTGTTTAATGGAACTTCGGAAGCCACAGTTATTTCAAGCCTTGGTTCAAAACGAAGAAGAAAGTGGAGAAGACTTTATGGAATTTGATTGGTTTGTGCATCCAGAGGAAGACAAACAAATACTCGAAGAAAAATTACAGGCAGTGGAAACTTCTTTAAATGAGCTTAACCAATTGCAGGCAAATTGTTTGCGCTGGTTTTATTTAGAGCGCTTAAGTTATGAGCAAATAAGTAAGCAAAGCGGCATGAGTTTAAATGAAGTAAAGAGTCATATACAAAATGGAAAACGAAATTTAAAATTAGCCATGGCACGAAAAGGAATTAGTTATACTTCAATCTTATTTTTATGGATACAACTAAGTGCTTAAGTGATGCCTTGTGGATTGACTATAGCAAAGGTTTGCTAAATGCTAATACCTTGGCAAAAGTGCAAGCGCATGCCGCACAATGCGAAATTTGTGCCGATATAAAAGAGGGTATTGATGCCATGAAAATGCCTAACCAATTGGAAGAACGGATAGCTTCCTTGGATCAGAAAATTGAGGATAGGTTCAGCCCTAAAAAAGCAAAAGTTATTCCTTTAATGAATTGGGTTGTGGCTATTGCAGCTATATTAATTGCTGTAGTTGGATTGATTTATCTATCGCAGGAAATGAATACAACTCCCCAAACTATTGTTTTAAAAATGGATACCATTTATTTAGATACGCCAAGAATTGTTAGTGTTCCGGCGATAGCCATGGAAACGCCCACGCCTGCAAAAAAATTAATAGTTAAGCCACATATACCGGTGCCCCCAACTGAGAATAGTATAGACGATGTAAAGGAAGAAAGTGCAATGGCTGCGCCTGTTGTTATGGAAGCCATGCCAGAAGTAACAAAAGCTTTAGAGACAGAGGATGTAGCAGTAAATAGTAGAGAGCTAAAACAGATAGAAAGTAAGTGGGATAAGGTAACAACATCAAAGGTAGCTAGTGTAACCTTTAACACCCCCAATGATTCTTTAAAAATGTTACATGCCTATAGTATGTTTGGTGCAAATGCCTATACGTCTGCAGTGCAAGTTTTAAGTCAGATTACAGCCAATAAAAAATCGCCAAACTATTATGAGGCACTTTATTTAGCAGCTCAGTGTAATGCTAAATTAGATAATATTGCTGAGGCTAAGGCCCAACTAAAAAATATCCCGAGGCGTATAATTCCATATGGATTTAAAGCAGATTCATTGTTAAAAACAATGCCTTAATTATTCCATTTCAATCAATAAAGTATTTTTATCAACGGCTTGTTTTTCGTTTACTTTAATCGCTTTCACAATGCCTTCGCCTTCTGCTTTAATTACATTTTCCATCTTCATGGCTTCAAGCACCAATAAGGCATCACCTTTTTTTACAGCATCTCCCACATTTACCTGTACCCTAAGTACCAATCCTGGCATGGGAGCTTTAACTACATTTGCTTTATTGCTCATTAACTTGTCCATGCCTAACTTACTTAATAAAGCATCATACTTATCTTTTATACTCACCTCTTGTTTTACCCCATTTACTAAAATCTGCATGGTTTTGCCATTTTCAGATTTCTCTAAAAGTTCTATGGTATAACTTTGGTGGTTAATAAGTACATGGTATTTATTTGGGGCTAACTTAACAGCATCGGCATTTACAGCTTTCCCTTGCAAAATTACTTCCCCTTGGTGGTAATCAAATTGAAAATCCTGGTCCTTTATTTTTATATGTAACATGATTGGCTTTTATTGCAATAGATTTATACTATGAAAAAAGTAACAACCTATTTAGTATTGTTCATTTTGCTTTTTCACGCTTGCAAAATAAACAAAAATGAAACGAATAAACAGTCTACAGAAATTTTTCTGGAGGATATGGTGGTAAAACCTTCCAATGCTAAGCCAGTTCCGCAATTGCAGGTAATGCGGCCGCAGGTAGCAGATTTACTGCATACCCAACTAGAAATTTCTTTTGATTATCCCAAACAATGGGTTTATGGGAAGGCAACGCTTTGGTTCAAACCTTATACCCAAAAGCCCAAAGAACTGGCGCTAGATGCCAAAGGTTTTCAGATTTTAAGGGTGGCCGTTTTGAACCTAAAAGATACCCATGACCTAGATTATACTTATGATGGCAAGCAGCTTAAGCTGGCTTACGGACAAAAAGATAGTTTAAAACTTTTTATTCATTACATAGCCAAGCCTTCCGAATTACCTAAAGAAGGAGGGAGGGCTATTACAGATTCGCGCGGCTTATATTTTATAGATCCACAAGATATGTCAAGATCATCATGAATCACTATTATATCAGAGAGAGCAATTTTGTAGTAGTTTTGCACTGAAGATACTGCATTCCCAGAAAGGTTCATATATGTAGTAGGCTTAATTAAAACGACTTTATTTGTACCAACAAACCCACTAGCCATCATGCATGACATTTTGGAAGCATCTTGCCATG
>VEQB01000273.1 GCA_018883485.1 Bacteroidota bacterium | reverse complement strand
GAAATTAACGACGTACTTGAAACAGGTATTTTCTTTAGATATAACCACGATCAAGCTCGTAACAATATTTGGAAAGCTAAAGAATTTGAAGCAGAGGTTGCTAAATTAGTAGGTGCAAAATATGCGCATGCTGTATCTAGTGGTTCAACTGCGGTATCCTGCGCTTTGGCAGCAGCTGGTATTGGTGCTGGCGACGAAGTTATAGTGCCTCCGTTTACTTATATTGCTTCTGTAGAAGCTGTTATTTTTGCAGGTGCTTTGCCTGTTTTTGCAGAAATTGATGAAACACTTTGTTTAAGTGCAGCCGGTATTAAAAAAGCAATTACCCCTAAAACCAAAGCCATTTTATTGGTGCATATGTGCGGACAAATGGCACAGATGGATGAGATTATGCAAGTAGTAAAAGATCACAATCTTGTTTTAGTAGAAGATGCTGGTCAGGCTATGGCTGCCAGTTTCAAAGGCACCTCCACAGGCTTATTTGGAAAAACAGGTTGCTATAGCTTCGATTTCTTTAAAATTGCTACAGCCGGTGAAGGCGGTGTAATGGTTACCAATGATGAGGTTGCTTACAAGCTTGCCGATAATTTTGCAGACCACGGGCATGATCATATTGGTTCAAACAGAGGAATGGAAAACCACCCAGTGCTTGGCTTTAATTATAGAATCTCCGAATTACATGCTGCCATTGGCTTGGTTCAAACCCGCCGTGTACCTATGATTAGAGAGAAGAATAACTTGCATAAGAAATTTATGATGCAAGAGTTAGGCAAAATACCTGGGGTAACTTTTGCTACCATACCAGATACGAATGGTGATTCGGCTACTTTCCTAAATATGTTTTTGCCTGATACCCATGCGGCTCACAAAGTGGTAGATTCTTTTAATGCAAATGGCGTTGGAGGATTTAATTATTGGTATACAAATATGTACCATTTCATCAACCAATGGGATCATATAAAAGAAGGTAGAGTAGCTGCTAAAACCAATGTTCAATTATTGGGTGCACCGCAAGATTATAAAAACATGAGCTTGCCTAAAACGCAAGAAACTATTGGTAGACTTATTTCTTTTGGCATCAAAGCAAGCTGGACAGAGCAAGAACTTAAAGATTTAGTGGCAAAAATGACCATGAGTATCCATCAAGCACTTTCTATAACAGCCTAATCTTATAGCATGGCACATAAGAATTTTAAGTCGATAGAAAAAACTGTTTTTGGTCGTGGAAGTTTTGCCCAATTGGCAGAAATTGTTGCTCCCATAAGAGAAAGGAACCAGCAGTATTTTGTGTATGTGGTGGATCATTATTTTAAAGGAAAGGCCTTAGAAAATCAATTACAGGCGCAACCTGAGGATGTTATTTATTTTATTGATGTTGATCCTAACGAACCAACTACAGAGCAAATAGACCAATTACGAGATGAGATATTGGCCACAAAAGGATTGCCAAGTGGTTTAATTGGTATAGGTGGTGGCAGTATTATGGATATTGCCAAAGCTCTTGCTTTAATGCTAACCAATGAAGGATCATCTGTTCAATATCAAGGGTTGAACCTCATTAAAAAGCCAGGTGTATACCATTTAGGTGTGCCAACAATTTCGGGCACTGGCGCAGAATGCAGCATGACGGCTGTGTTAACTGGTCCGGAGAAAAAGCTTGGGCTAAAATGCGATTGGACCATTTTTGATCAAGTAATTTTAGATTCTGAATTAACCGCTTCTGTGCCAACCGACAAATGGTTTTATACAGGTATGGATACCTTTATACATTGCATTGAAAGCAGAGATGGCATGTTAAATAATGCTTACAGTTTTGCTTATGGCGAGCAATCGCTGAAGCTTTGTAGAGAAGTATACTTAGGGGAAAATGCTGGCCGAAGTGCAGAGAATGATGATAAATTGATGGTAGCCTCTTTAATGGGTGGCTTGAGCCTAACCTATTCTGAAGTAGGAATTTGCCACGCGCTAAGTTATGGCCTAAGCAAAATTTTTGGAGAGAAACATTGCTATGCCAATTGTTTAACCTTTCAACACCTAGGCGATTATTATCCAGAAGGTGTGAAGGAGTTTAAAACCATGCTGGCAAAACATAACATTACCTTGCCTACTGGTTTAAGTGCCAATTGGACCGATGCAGAAATCACTGCAATGGCCCATGTAGCCTATAACTTGCCACACATGTGGAATCATGCCATTGGGATTGATTGGAAAGAAAAAATTACTTTAGATACTATTAAAGATTTATTTAGAAGATTGTAACATGACAAAAATTGTAAAAGTTGGAGATATTGAGTGTGGTTCAGATGAGTTGTTTCTTATCTCTGGGCCTTGTGTAATAGAAGATGAAGCCATAATGATGAAAACGGCAGAAAAACTCAAAGAGGTTTCTGAAAGGTTAAACATCAAAATGATTTATAAATCTTCTTTCCAAAAAGATAACCGTAGTAGTTTAAAATATTATGATGGTCCGGGATTAGAAAAAGGTGTTAAACTTTTAGCCAAAATAAAGGAACAGTTTGGCTTTCCAATTTTAACAGACGTACATTATCCAGACCAAGCCACAGCCGCAGGCGAAGTGGTAGATGTAATTCAAATACCCGCTTATTTATGTATGCAAAGTACCTTGTTGGTAGCTTCTGCAAAAACAGGTAAAGTGGTAAATATAAAGCATGGTCAGTTCTTGGCTCCAGATAATATGAAGCACCCTGTAGCTAAGTGTGTAGAAAGTGGTAACGACCAAATAATCTTAACAGAACGTGGGTATACCTTTGGCTATAATGATTTAATTGTTGATCCAAGAAGTTTTTATCATTTAAGAAATATTGGCTATCCTGTAGTTTTTGATGTTACGCATTGTGTGCGCAAATATGGTACACCAAGCGCTGATCCAAACGGTGGTGCGCGCGAGTTTTTGCCCGTACTAAGCAGGGCAGGAGTAGCTTCGGGCATTGATGGTATTTTTATTGAAACCCATCCAGAGCCAGCTAAAGCATTGTGTGATGCAGCCTCTCAACTTTGCGTTTATGATTTAGAAGAATTTTTGAAGCCTTTAATAGATTTACATAAAATAGAGGTTTCGTATCGATAGTAGAAAATTCTCTATGGTATTTTTTAAAGATTAAACCATATTTTCGCAACTTACTAAGACATCATACAAATGGAATTATATTTAGATTCGGCCAACTTAAAAGAAATTGAAGAAGCCTTTAAATTAGGTATTCTTAACGGATTAACCACTACACCAACCTTCATGCAACGCGAAGGAATTACAGATGTAGATGGAATGATTGTTAAACTTTCGAAAATTGTGCCTGTGCTTCAAATTGAAGCATTAGGAGATACTGCAGAAGATGTTTTGGCAGAAGCTAAGCGTCAGTTAGCCTTAGGTCTTGACCCTAAGAAAACAGTTTTTAAAATTCCTGTTTCATTAGAAGGTGTAAGAGCTTGCAGATTACTTAGAAATGAAGGTTTATTGGTGAATGTACATTTGGTGTACACACTACAACAAGCTTATATGGCAATGCATGCTGGTGCAACCTATGTTTGTCCACTAGTTGGCCGTTTGCAAGACCAAGGGCATGATGCCTTAGACCTTGTTGCCCAAATTGTGGATGCCGTAAATGACTATGGTTATGATACCAAAGTTATGTTTTCATCTGTAAGAAATGTGGAGCATGTAAGAAACGCTTTGAACCTAGGTGTGCATACGATTACTGTGCCACTTAAAATATTAAAGCAACTTACAGAGAACCATTTTACTACTGTGGGAACAGATCAGTTTATTCATGATACCCGTTTAATGACGGTTAAAGTTGGAGAAGCCATTAATGGGG
>VEQB01000272.1 GCA_018883485.1 Bacteroidota bacterium | reverse complement strand
GAGCGCATAGTATTGCTGCCCAAGGGGGTATCAATGCAGCCAAGAATTATCAAAACGATGGCGCATCTACTTACCGTCTGTTTTATGATACCATCAAAGGTGGAGATTACCGTGCTAGAGAAGCCAATGTATATCGTTTAGCAGAAGTAAGTGCAAGCATTATCGACCAATGCGTGGCTCAAGGGGTTCCTTTTGCGCGTGAATATGGTGGCTTACTTTCTAACCGCTCATTTGGTGGAACCCAAGTGCAAAGAACATTTTATGCTGCTGGTCAAACAGGCCAACAATTACTATTAGGTGCTTACAGTGGCTTACAAAGGCAAGTAGGTATGGGTACCGTAAAAATGTATGCGCGTCACGAAATGTTAGACGTGGTAACTATTGATGGCAAATGCCAAGGTATTATAGCACGCGACCTCACAACGGGTAAATTAGAAAGACATTTTGGACATGCTGTTTTATTATGTTCTGGAGGATATGGAAATGTATTTTTCTTATCTACCAATGCAATGGGCTCTAACGTAACCGCAGCTTGGAAAGCGCATAAAAAGGGCGCCATGTTTGCTAACCCTTGCTTTACACAAATTCACCCAACTTGTATCCCTGTTTCTGGAGACCATCAAAGTAAGTTAACGCTTATGAGTGAATCTTTGCGTAACGATGGAAGAATTTGGGTGCCAGCAAAGAAGGAAGATGCCTTAGCTTTGCGTGAAGGAAAGTTAAAGCCAAATGAAATCAATGAAGAAGATAGAGATTATTTCTTAGAAAGAAGATATCCGGCATTTGGGAACTTAGTGCCAAGAGATGTGGCCTCACGTGCAGCTAAAGAAAGATGCGATGCGGGTTACGGAGTAAACAAAACAGGGGAAGCAGTATTTCTAGATTTTGCTTTCAACACCAAAAGATACGGAAGAACAGAAGCCACCAAAAAGGGAATTCAAAACCCAAGTGAGGCACAAATAGTAGAATTAGGTAGAGCAGTTGTTAAAGAGAAGTATGGTAACTTGTTTGATATGTACGAGCAAATTACGGGCGTTAATCCATACGAACAGCCTATGATGATTTACCCTGCGGTGCATTATACCATGGGCGGACTTTGGGTAGATTACAACTTAATGACCAATATTCCCGGCTTATACGCCTTAGGTGAAGCTAACTTCTCAGACCATGGCGCTAACCGTTTAGGTGCATCTGCCTTAATGCAAGGATTAGCCGATGGCTACTTTGTAATTCCCTATACTATTGGTGCTTATCTTAGCAAAGAAATTAGCGTGAAAGCAATACCAACAGACCATGAAGCCTTTGTGGAAGCTGAAAGAAAGGTTCAAGAAAACATAGACCGCCTTATGAATATTAAGGGAACCAAGTCTGTAGATTATTTCCATAAAAAACTGGGGAAAATTATCTGGAACAATTGCGGTATGGCGAGAAACGAAAAGGGCTTAACAGAGGCTATAGCAGCGGTTCAACAATTACGCAAAGAATTTTGGAGTGAGGTAAGAATACCAGGAGATGCAAACGGTTTGAACCCAGAGTTAGAAAAAGCAGTTAGGGTTTCAGATTTTCTAGAACTTGGCGAGTTAATGTGTTTAGATGCATTAAAACGTAATGAGAGTTGTGGAGGTCATTTCCGTGAAGAATACCAAACAGAAGAAGGCGAAGCGTTGCGTGATGATGAAAACTACAAGTATGTAGCCAGCTGGGAAATGAAAGGCGAAAGCATGTGGGAATTACACAAAGAAGACCTTATTTACGAAAATATTAAAATTGCACAGAGAAGCTATAAGTAGGCGGCTAGCAGCTGGCAGCTGGCAGTTTAATTAAGCTAAATTAAAATTAAAATTAAAAAAGCACAAGGCAAGGAGCGAGAAGCTAGGAGCCAGAAGCTAAAATAAAAGATATGGAAAAGCATTTAAATCTTAAAATCAAAGTTTGGCGTCAGAAAAACGCAAACGATAAAGGAAAATTTGAAGAGTATCCGTTAAGTAACATCTCTACGGATATGTCGTTTCTAGAAATGTTTGATGTGCTAAATGAGAAGTTAATTGTAGAAGGCCAAGATCCTGTTGCATTTGACCATGATTGCCGTGAGGGAATTTGTGGAAGTTGTAGCATGTTTATAAATGGTAGACCGCATGGCCCTAAGCAAGCTGTAACTACTTGCCAATTGCATATGCGCAGCTTTAACGATGGTGAAACTATTACGGTAGAACCATGGAGAGCAGCGCCTTTCCCTGTAATTAAAGATTTAGTGGTAGATCGCTCTGCTTTCGACAGAATTATGTCGGCAGGTGGTTTTATCTCTGTAAATACAGGTAATGCGCAAGATGCTAATGCTATTCCAATACCAAAAGACGATGCAGATGAAGCATTTGCCGCAGCTGCTTGTATTGGTTGCGGTGCTTGTGTGGCAGCATGTAAAAATGCCTCAGCCATGCTATTTGTTTCGGCTAAAGTTTCTCAATTGGCTTTATTGCCACAAGGGCAACCAGAACGCTACCAACGTGTTCAAGAAATGGTAGCAACTATGGATGCAGAAGGCTTTGGCGCTTGCACCAATACTGGTGCTTGCAGTGCAGAATGCCCTAAAGGAATTTCGCTTACCAATATTGCCCGAATGAATAGAGATTATTTGGTTTCTGAAGTAGCTTCTAAAGCTTAATAAACTTCTTTACTGAAATTCCATTATCTACAAACAATTGAATACTGTATACTCCAGATTTAAGATTCTCTACATTAATATTATATCCACCTTTTTGCTCAATAACACATTGACCAGAAGCTGAATAAATTTTTATATGAGAATTAATGGAGTTTTCAAATATAACTAGGTTTAGAATATCTGAAACAGGGTTTGGAAATAAAGTTAAATTTTGTTTTTTAATATTGTCTGCATTTCCTAAAATAATATAATCAAACATTTTAATTCTTGATTGATTTGAGGAACTAATGCTGGAAATGCCTATGGTTGAATTAAACATTTTTAAGAATCCATGACTGTAATTGTCTCCAATATTTTGCCATGTTTTTCCTGTGTCTAATGAATAATAACTTCCTATTCCACCTGACCCACCAATGATATAAAATGAATTTTTAGGATTAATGGATTTTCCAAAATCTATATCAATATTGGTTGGTGATTGGCCTTGGTAAATAAAATTGGAAAAATCATTTTCGATTCGATATACACTTCGATTATTAGTTATACAAATTCCATTATTCATATCTGAAAATGCAAATGATCTAATATCTGAATCAATTCTTGAATTGCAATCAAATTCTTTAACAGAACCACCAAAATTAGTAAATACCCAAAAACGATTCTTTTCCCTAATGTTCCACATAATACAAGTTGAATCAAAACAATAAACTTTACCTTTAAAAATTGGTGATTGTCCTTGTTCAAATTTTGGTATAGCTATTTTACTTGAATCTAACTCAACCCAGCTTAATCCACCATTAAGAGTTTTAAAAAGTCTGTAATTACCATTTGAAAATGAACCCAATGCAAAACCGGCTTCATTTGGAAAAATATGCGCTTGATAAACATTACCTTTATATATTGTATCACCTAAATCATTTACAATTTGCATTTTAGTCCAATTAATTCCTTGATTTAATGATTCAAAAATCCCATTATTTATATAATACAACTTCTGTTTTACATGAAATGCATTAACTCCCAATTGAATTAAATTTCCATTTTAATTGCAAACCCTTCATAACTACAAATTAATCAAGACTTACTACAAATCAATGAAATGATTCTAGATGGTTAATTATTTCTCTTAACCAATCACTTCCTGATAAACTTATATTGCAAATCACCTGCTACTAGTG
>VEQB01000271.1 GCA_018883485.1 Bacteroidota bacterium | reverse complement strand
CTTGATGTGAACTGATAATGCAACCAAATTTCATAATAAAATGTCTAAATTGTATATTTGAAATAATTAATTAAATTCGAAACTTCTAAATACTAATATAAAAATGAAAAAAATGTTACTTTCAGCTGTTGCAGCACTTACCTTAGGGTCTGCTGCTATAGCGCAAAAAATTGACAATCGTAACGAAACACGTTTCCCAGCAGCTAACCAACCTGCTAACCCTTTTAAGGCAAATCAATTGAAAAAAGGTGGTGAATTTATTTCTGATTGGTATTCTTTGCCAGACATTACAGAACAAACCAATGTTGGTGCAAACCTAACAGAATTTGTAAACTTCTTAGTGCACGATACCCTTGCAAAGTTTGTTGAAGATGATGGTGTTATTCGCTATGGATCTTGGGTGAGTGTTGGTCAGGTTATTGACCCTAAAGACGATTTAATTCAATTAACAGACAAACCTAACAATCAACTTTCTAGATTTAACAGTTACAAATGTGATAGTATTGCTTTCCCTTACATGTATGTAAGAAATGTAGATTCAGTTTCTGATGGTATGGGAGGAAAAGTGAATGTAGTAGATACTTTATTCATTGCTTACTTTGCTGGTAGCCAAATTCGCAAATTAGAATTTACACAATCAAAAGATAGGTTAGCCATGGTTGATTGGAACTTTGCAAGAAGAATGCCAGCTAATTATGTAAAAATGGATACTATTTTACTAAATTCTGGAGTAACCACTTTTATTGATACCACCCGCGCTAACAGTAACAATGGAGGATGGGAAAATTCTTGGTCTATAAAAACGGCCTCATTTCCTGCTCCAGCTGGAATGCAAGTAAACCTTAATCCTAATGGAGGAACTTCTGCTAACCTAGTAGGCTTTACCTTTACTTTTAAAGCGGGTGTGCCTGCTGTTGTTAATGGAGATACTGCTGTTTTCATTTATCAATTAGATCCTGCCACTGCTCCTTCTAATATGCGCAGAAGCAACTATTTCGGATGCTATTTTAGCTCTAATGCTAGCGGTATTCCTTTTGAAAATAAAACTTTCTACAATACCTCATTAGTTGGCTTAAAAGATGTTTCTTACAAAGATATTAATGGATGGCAAGGTTATGTATCTGGTAATGCTTTTACCAATGATATTTTCATCCAATCTTATTTCCACCTAACAGTTACTGGCAACATTGGTGCAGGTATGGAAGATGCAGAGCCTATTTCAATCAGCAAGGTATTCCCTAACCCTGCAAGAAATACTGTAGAAATTGACTTTGATGTAACTAAATCTTCTGATGTAAAAGTTAGCATTGTTAACTTAGTAGGTCAAGAAGTTCTTAGCAACAATTTTGGTAAAGTAAATGCTGGTAAATACAATTTGCCAATGAACATTTCTAGCCTAAATCCTGGTATTTATGTAGTTACTGTTGAAGCTGGTAATGCATCAACTTCACAAAAATTAGTGATTACAGAATAATCATTTTCAAACAAAAAAAGCCCCGCAATCAAATAGATTGCGGGGCTTTTTTTGTTTTCTACACCCGAAACATTCATCTAACAATCAAACAATCCTGGTAAATAGATCAGGTAAATGAACCCAACGAGCTTATCGCTTTTTTCAATGGGTATAATGGCAATTAAGACCATTCTTCCATATATTCGTTTCTGCTTATTTATGATAATAGTGAGTTAGTGCAAAACGATATTGCCACATTTACACGCGATTCTATATTAGAATGGTATAGAATAAATGATCCAAATACCTATTTGAGTAAAGCCTCGAGAGTTATGCGTGCAAGTGTTTCTGCTTGGCAGGGAAGCCATGCTTCCTATACGAAGGAAGATTATTTTTCAAGGGTTGAACAAGAGTTTGAAAAATCAACTTACGATTTATTATTCCAGAAGTTCCTCACATCATCCAAAGCATATTTAGACAGTTTTAACTTATCAGAGTGGTATTTATTTGGAAGTAGTAAAATTGGGGTGTATCAAACCTCTCAAACTTTGGTATCGTTAAAATACTATGCCGACATTTCCAATTATGGTTTAACAAATCTTCAACCAGTGCAAGTATATTGCGCAAGCATGTCGCACGACTTCTTAATGCAAGAGCGTGGTAAAAGGCATTATGAGCTAAGCAACCATTTAGGGGATGTATTAGCTGTAGTTAGTGATAAACGCATCTTAGTTTGCAATGCCGATACCGTATCTTACAGCTATGCTTCTATTATCTCTACAACAGATTATAGTCCAGGCGGTGCGCCATTGGCTGGTAGGAGTTGGCAAGCGAGTGAATACCGCTTCGCTTTTAATGGGAAAGAGCTTGATAGAGAGGGTTTGGGTGGTGGAGGAAGTACTTATGATTATGGATTTAGGATTTATAATGCACAGCTGGCTAAGTTTTTAAGTGTGGATCCGTTGACAGCTTCTTTTGCTTGGTATACTCCTTATCAGTTTGCAGGGAATAGCCCTATTCTTAATATTGATTTAGATGGCATGGAATCTTCGAATACTCAAGAACCTGAGAAAGTGGATAATGGAGGTGTTTCCACAAATCCATCCCAATCAGGCAGTTCTGGAAATAACTCTTCAAGCGGCGCGATAGGAACAGAAGCTTCATTCTTAAAAAACAATCCTAGTGTTGGATTTGCTATTGGGACATATATGTATGGTTCTGATAACATTAGCACTGTTGCAGCTAATTTTGCTAATAATTCAAAGGTCGATAATGTCTCCCAAGAAAAGAAAGGAAAAGGAACAGAGAGAAATGCCGTAAGACATACTCTTTGGCAGGCTTTAGTTTCTCAAGCCTATGGATATTCAATTGCAAAAATGGCTGCCGATGCACACGAGTCAAATCCTAATGCATTACAAAGCAGACCTAAAAATTTAACATTTAACAATCTAGAAGATGCAGATCAGTTTGTTGATTTAATGAATAATATAATAGGAAGACAAATTGGAATGGATAACCCAAACGCGACACCAAATGAATTAGCGGGTAAAGTTCTGGATCGTTTTGCAAGTGATGGATTATGGGTTGTGAATAATACAGGGCCAAAAACTTTTGTTGTACAATTACAGGTTTTATCGGCAATTCAAGTTTCCGAAGCCAAGGCTAATATTGCTAACTTAAATGCAACTGGTTATACTCCTAAACAGAAAGAGGCCTTAGACAAACAATTCACTGAAAAAGCCATAATTATACTACGTTAAAATATTATCGTTATGAACATAAATAAGAATATAATATTTCTATTGCTTTTAACAACTATTGGGTGCAATAATAAAAGTGTTAGAACCGATATCATTCGGTCCGTGGAGAAACATTATAAAAGCCCAAATTCTGATAGTGTTTTTGTATATAACATTAATAATTTTATTGATTTTGATTGGGATACTCTTTACATCTTTGGCGAGTTTACAACTGCAGAAGAGATTTCTTCCGAATTGGGGTTTAACTGTAATTGTTCAATTATAGGAGATAGTAAGGAACGTATAATCTTTGTAAAAGAATTTAAAATTGTTCATTCTGAAAATGCCAATTTAAGAAGTGAAAATTATAAATTACAATTCAATCCAAAAGATTGGAAAAAAGATGGATATATTAAATATTCTAAATCTGACACTGTATTAATCGTCATCAAAGATTATTCAATTAATGGCCGCATATTCTATAATGTTTTTCCAGAAAAGTTCGAACAGTAGATGGCGGTGTTTTAAATACCACATTTGGGAAAGCGATTTTCTGTTTCAAAAGTTTGCTCCTTGAAACAATGAAAGAAAGGTGGTCATTCATAAGTTTAATAGTAAAGGGATGCTCTTTGAAACGTAATGTTAGCTATAACC
>VEQB01000270.1 GCA_018883485.1 Bacteroidota bacterium | reverse complement strand
AGGTAACAGTGCCCAATTTTAATCCAAAAGAATTAAGAACCGTTTGTGCGTAGGTTAATGAACTATTCATCAAATTTGGCATTTGTATAGTAGCCAGAGCATCAGAATTAATGCTTAAATATATAATTCTACCTTCTTTAACTTTAGAGTTTGGTGCAGGATTCTGCTCTACCACAGCCAATTTTGGCACATTCTCCATAAAAACCGTATCGGTAATGATATACCGTAATTTTTTTTGTTGCAATACAGATGCGGCAGCGTCTATTTTCAACCCCTTTAAATTGGGTAAGGTAAGCGATTCACCATGGCGTGTATGTGAATTGAGCGCTATTGCTGCGGCCCAGGCAAGCAAAAATAGGATCGTCCCAATTAA
This sequence comes from Bacteroidota bacterium, assembly GCA_018883485.1. Classification (GTDB taxonomy): domain Bacteria; phylum Bacteroidota; class Bacteroidia; order UKL13-3; family UKL13-3; genus B1. The sequence continues at coordinate 3,473 of VEQB01000270.1, read as the reverse complement.
TAGGACATTTAAAAACAATGCTTTGAGAAATCTCACGGTTGCAAAATATTGATATTTTAAGAGAGTACAAAGCTATCTTTGCCGAATGTTCTCTTTAAAAGATATAACTACTATTACCCTTACTTTATTTGCTATCATAGATATCATCGGTGGTTTGCCCGTGATTATCAGCATAAAAAACAGACAAAAACATTTAGACAGTGGTAAAGCCACCATTACTGCTGGTGGATTAATGATTGCCTTTTTAGTGGTTGGCGAGAATTTTCTTAAACTTTTTGGCGTAGATCTTCAATCTTTTGCGCTAGCTGGATCCATTGTCATTTTTATTATTGGCATGGAAATGATTTTAGGAATTGAGCTTTTAAAAGATGATCCAAAAGCAAAAACAGGCAGCATTATCCCTATTGCCTTCCCCATTATTGCAGGTTCTGGCACTTTAACCACCATCATCTCCATGAGCGCAGTTTACTCGCTACCCAATATTGTGGTTGGCATTTTAGTAAATCTCCTAGTTGTTTATACTGTTTTGCGTTCAAGCACTTGGATAGAAAACAAATTAGGAGATTCTGGATTATCGGTTATTCGTAAATTCTTTGGCATTGTACTTTTAAGTATTGCTATCAGAATTTTTAAAGAAAACTTTAATTAAGCTTGTCCTGTTGGGCCACCAAATCCCATTGGAAAAGGAGGCATTGAATCATTCATACTAATAATTCCGTTTTGATCCTCAAACTTATTGATATTATCGCTTAAAGCCATTAACAAGCGTTTGGCGTGATCTGGTGTTAATACAATTCTCGATTTTACCTTAGCCTTTGGTACACCTGGCATTACACGCACAAAATCAATAACGAATTCGCTATTGGAATGAGTAATAATGGCTAAATTTGAATAAATTCCTTCAGCCATTTCTTCGCTGAGTTCAATTTGTAATTGGTTTGGATTGTTTTCTTCTTGCATATGGCAAAGGTATTAATGTTTTTGTAATAAAAAGGCTTGTTTTAGCACACTTTCTCTTGTAGTTGCCAATAAAAATTTGGGTGTTAGCAATGTAACTTGATATGTTTTATAAATGGCTACTGTATCAAAATCTCTAATTTGCTTTTCTTGTAACTCCTTCCACGATTCTTGTGTGCAAACAACTAAAGTGCCTGTTGCACAATTGGCAACCCCTGCAGAATCTGATAAAGGAATACGCTGTTGGGTATAGAAACCAAGACTTCTGTCATAAACCCCATAGCGTAACACTTTTTTACCTTCTTTTGAAGTTGAATTTAAATAACTAGCCATTTGCGAACTAAATTGATATTTCAACAAATTCGGATAAAAGTAAATCCCTAACATAAAGCCAAAGGCAATAAAGGCAAAAACGTGCGGTACATACCAACTGATATTAATTTTCTTGTAAGTATATCTAATATAAAAGAAAGCCGCCACTAGCAGTATAAAAATAAAAACTTGCCAAGAATTGGGTTCAAAAAAGAAAACAAAAGCAATACCAACCGCCGCTAATAATAAAACCGATACAACAGTTTGAAATCCCCTAACCCATTTAAAAAAGACCTTATTTTCTGGTAAAATATGAATCATGAAATGTGCCGTAATAAGCGCAGCAAATGGAAAAAGTGGAAACACATAATGAGGTAATTTAAACTTAGACATAGACAAGGCTATCAATGGAAAAATGAAACCTGTTAATGTAAAAAACTCTTCCTTAGGTTCAAACCATTTTCTGTGCACATAAACATGCCATAACCTAAAACCAAAAGCCAATAAAAACAGTATGAACCAAGGTTGCATATCCCAAGCCATAGTATCAAAAAAATAATTCCATGGCGCATTGTTACTCCAATAAATATCTCCTGTAATTCGGCCAAAACTTTGCGTATAGAAAAAAAACAATATGCCAGAAGGTCCCTTTAATCCATACACCTCTTTTTCGGGATGTAAATCAAATTGCACATACAAGCCATACAACATTGGACTTAACAGCACCACCACCAGCAACAAAACCAATAACCATTGCCATTTAAAAATACTCTTCCACTCTCGCAAAATTAGCCAATGTCCGCCCACAGCTGCCAAAATTATAATTAAACCAATGGGCCCTTTAGCCATTAATGCAAATGCAATTCCAACTGCCGACCCCAAAAGGTAGTGCCAATGATGGAATCTTACATAAGCAAGAAGTTGCCATACCGAAAAAACAATAAACCCACTTAATATACCATCTGTTCTAACATCATTGCTCATCAAAAACCAAGCATTAGAAGCTGCTAATAACAAAGCGGCTAAAGAGGATGTGTGTTTGTCATAATAGAGTCGGCCTAACCTATACAAACTAAAAACACCCAATATTAAAATAAGTACTGCGGGCAATTTATAAGCAATATTATTCACCCCAAAAAGCTTCATAGAAGAGGCACTTAACCAAAATAATAGAGGTGGCTTATCAAGGTAATCGGCACCTTGGTCATAAACTTCTAAATAACTATTTGTCTCAAGCATTTCTTTGGCTATGCTGGCATATTGTGCGGCATCAATTTCCATAACATCTATAGGCAAATTGACAGCATAAACCAAAAGCACCAAAACAAACAACAAGCTAGATTTCCAATTCATATTAAAGTTTTATACAAACATTTTTAGGTTCGGTAAAAAACCTTAAAGCCTCCCAACCACCTTCTCTTCCAACACCACTTTGTTTCATCCCACCAAAGGGTGTTCTTAGGTCCCGTAACAACCAACAATTTATCCAAACAATACCACTTTTAACTAAGCCAGCCACACGATGCGCTCTAGTTAAATTTTCTGTAAATAAGATACATGCTAAACCATAATTAGTGCTATTGGCTAAGCCTATAACCTCCTCTTCACTTTCAAATGCTTGTAAAGAAACTACTGGCCCAAATATTTCTTCTTGGTTTGTTCTGCACGTTTCTGTTAAGCCTTCAATTACGGTGGGTTCAATAAAATAACCTTCTTCACATCTTCCTTCAACCTTAACACTAATTCCTCCAGTTATAATTTTTCCTCCTTCTGTTTGAGCCAAATCTATATAGCTCAAAATTTTATCGAAATGCAACTTTGAAGCTATGGCACCCACTTTGGTATCGGCCAACAATGGATCTCCCACTTTCAACCTTTTTACCTCTTCAATATAAGCTTCTTTAAACCTATTATAAATACTTGCTTCGATATAGATTCTCGAACCACATAAACATATTTCGCCTTGGTTGGTAAAAGAGGCTCTTACGCTTTCTTTAACAGTTTTTTCAAAATCGCAATCTGCAAAAATGATCATCGGATTTTTACCTCCCAATTCCAAAGAAAGCTTCTTAAACATGGGAGCAGCAATTTTTGCAATGGCAGCACCGGTAGAGGTTCCTCCGGTAAAAGAGATAACCGGAATCTTTGGATGAGCCACGATGGCTTGTCCCGCTTTGGGGCCGGTGCCATGCACAATATTAAAT
>VEQB01000269.1 GCA_018883485.1 Bacteroidota bacterium | reverse complement strand
TGGTATCATTGTTCCTATCCCCATCTGTGCTTAAGTTGGCCCAAGCTTTCATAGTATAGGTTCCTGCAACAGTTGGCGAAAACGTACCAGGAAAATTTGCAATAGCTTCGGAATTACTTAGTATAAAACTGATGTTGGTACTATCTGTAAAAACTACTGCATTGGCTGCATTTCTAATTTCCATCCTAACAGGAAGAGTAAATTGAGAATTAGAGCCATAATTGTATAAAGTAGCCTGTGAACCAGCAATATTCTGACCTAATGGAAAAGCATTACATGGCTTAGATATACTTATAAAACCAATATCATTAGCTAATTGTAACCTAGGTTCAATCATAAATCTAAAGTTAGAATTGGTAGTTAAAAAATCTGTCCATACAGTATTTCCTGTTGGTGCAGTATAATAGAATGTTTGGCCGCGTATAGGTGTTTCATCTTGGTAAGAAAAGGCTGCATTGGTTATGCTTGTTTGGCGGACACCAACAAAAAAAGTACCTAAAATAGGTATAGGAGGATTTACTGGAATAGTATTCAAACCAGCTATTGTTGTAATTGGTGCTGATTGCCATAATAAAGCGCCAGGCGCACCTGTGGCTGAGGTATCCCAAATCCCTACCCTTAACGAAGTTCCTCCAGTATTAAAATTAACCCCTATTTGATTAACACTATTGGAGCCTGTGTAAGGAAATTTAGCTACGAAATCTCCAGTGCCTCCATTAAAACCAACACCTCCAATTGGCCCTCTAAATGGATCAGCATAATTGTAGGTATTTAAGTTAACAATTTGTCCGTATCGTTTTACATTATTTGCATTATTGTTATCGGGAGCACAAAAAACGCGCACTGTATCCGTTCCCAAATTTGTTGAAGAATAAGGCACAAAGCTGATTGTTTTTTCTTGATTTGGTAATAAACTATCTACTATTACAGAATCTGAAATCATATTATTAGGACTAACACTTAAATAAAATGCCTTATTAAGTAAGGTATCTAATCCTAAATTCTTAACTCTAGCTTTTACTCCATAAGGTGTTGCAAATGGAATAGGTAGTTTACCCAAAGAATATACTTCCATTATTTGCGCATCATTGGTTGGCGTTTTCTTGCCTAAATACAATTGAGGCCTAAAATTACTCACATTGATCAATGAATTAAGTGCACCTAAATTTGCACCTTGCACATTTCTTTGACTATTAGCTATGGTGTTATTGCAACTATAGACAGCTGAAGTAGTAGCTGACATAGGCTGTGTAAACTCAAAAGCAACATACATACCTCCCCCATTATACACAAAGGGTTTGGTAAGGGTTACAAAATAAGGCCCAGCTACTGCTGGAATAGTTATTGGTCCGTCATAAACTGTATCCATTTGACCTCTTGAGGCAATTACCGAATCCCATAACGGATTTTTCAAAAAGCCAGCATCACTAGTGTTTACCATTAATATTCTAATATCACCAGATTGAGCAGTTACAATTGGAGTTGTAATTATATATCCAGCTGTAAAAATGGTATCACCTGCTGCAAATAATCCAGCAAATTCTGCTGCTGGATAAATGGCACAACTTCTATGTGCATTTACAAAGGTCATTGGCCCCCTTCCATTATTTGAAGTGGCGCCGCCGGTTGCTGGCACAGTTAAATAAGTGTATTGTTGAGCCCAAACTTGACTAGTTAAAAGTAGTAAAATCAATAACCAGCTAATTTTAAAACAAGAGTAATTTTTTTCCATTTTAGAGTTATTTAGTAAAGCTAAGATAAAGAATAATTTATAAAAAAAACAAATTCTATTCCGTTGCTTTGTAAAAAATGAAGTTAAACTATAAAATATATGGTGCTGGCAAACCACTCATTATCCTTCATGGATTTATGGGTTCACTAGATAATTGGCATTCTTTAGCCACTCGCTTTGGAGAGAGTTACCAAGTTTTTACTGTAGATCAAAGAAATCATGGCAAATCCCCACATACCGAAGCGCACTCTATTCCTCTAATGGTAGCAGATTTGCATGCTTTTATTCAATCCCACAACCTAGAAAATGTTTCTATCATTGGACACTCTATGGGCGGAAAAGTAGCTATGGCTTTTGCCCTTCAATATCCCAACTTGGTTGAAAAAATTATTGTGGTAGATATTGCACCTAGAAAATATAAGCGTGGGCACGACGATGTTTTTGATGCCATTTTTGCTATCAATTTAAATTCCATCAACAGCAGAAAAGATGCGGAAGCAGCCATGATTCCTTTAATGCCAGATTTTGGTACCAGACAATTTCTTTTGAAAAATCTAGATAGATTAGAGGATGGTTCTTACCAATGGAAAATGAACTTACCTGTTTTACATGCCTACTACGATGAAATCACTCAAGAAGTAAATAACAACACGCCTTTTAGCAAACCCACCTTAGTTATAAAAGGTGGAAATTCTAGATATATTAGTGAGCAAGATAAAATTGATTTTCTGAACCTCTTTCCGATTTATCAATTTATAGAAATCCCCAATGCGGGTCATTGGGTGCATGCAGAACAACCTAATTTATTTTACGAAGCAGTTATTACCTTTTTGAACCAATGAAAGCAGCAATCTCCAGAAAATACGGACCTCCTTCTTCGATTGTGTTTGAGGAAATTCCCACCCCAACACCAAAAGAAAATGAAGTTTTAATTGCTATTAAGGCAAGCACTGTAAATAGAACAGATAGCGGCTTTTTGACGGGTTTACCAAAATTTGCCCGACTCCTCATAGGCTTTCCAAACCCTAAATACCACATTTTAGGTTGTGAGTATGCAGGCGAAATAGTAGCACTTGGTTCAAGCATTACCAAGTTTAAATTAGGTGATAAAGTATTTGGCTTTGGAGATGCACCCTTTGGCGGACATGCAACTTTTAGAGTAGCTAGAGAAGATGAGGCTATTGCAAAAATTCCATCTAATTTAAACTTCCAACAGGCTGCAGCACTTGCAGAAGGCGCTCATTATGCGCTTTGCGATATTAGAGCTGCAAACATTAAATCCAATATGGATGTGATGGTTTATGGCGCAGGAGGAGCAATTGGGTCGGCAGCAGTGCAACTCCTAAAAGCAATGGATGTTAAAGTTACAGCCGTTTGTGGCACGCATCAAAAGAACAAAATTGCAGCCTACGGTTTGAACCAAATTATAGATTACCAACAAGAGGATTTTACAAATTGTAACCAAGAATTTGACCTTGTATTTGATGCCGTTGGAAAGAGCAGTTTTGCCGTTTGCAAACCCTTATTAAAACCCAATGGCATTTATATTTCTACAGAATTAGGGCCTAATAATCAAAATCCTTTTTTGGCCTTATGGCATGCACTTACACGCAAAAAAGGTAAAAGAATATTGTTCCCAATTCCAACTTATAATCAAGAAGACATTAACTATTTAGGTAACCTAGCCGCCCAAGGCAAGTTTATGCCACTAATAGATAGAACTTATCCTTTTGCACAATTAAAAGAGGCTTATGAATATTTACTTACCGGACAAAAAACTGGGAATGTTATAATTGAGATGCCGTTTTGACTTTAAAACTCATCTTGACTGAATAAAATAGAAAATACAATTTATAGAATAAATCCGCTTGCAAATTTGTGAATACCAATGAAAAAATATAGAGCCCGTGAACAATTTAAAAGAATTAAAAACGCATAACATCACAGCCAATGACAAAAGAAACCACAATTAAACTATTTGAAGAAAAGCAAGTGCGCACCTTTTGGGATGCCGGGCAAGAGAATTGGTATTTCTCAATTATTGATGTAATAGAAATATTAACCGAAACAGACCGTCCGCGAAAATATTGGAGTGACCTAAAAGCAAAGCTGAAAAAAGAAGGAAGTGAAC
>VEQB01000013.1 GCA_018883485.1 Bacteroidota bacterium | reverse complement strand
ATGATAGGAAGCGTCTGAAGAGTTTTTATCACCCAAAATGGGTTTAAATTATCAATTTGACGATTAGCCCAAACGCAATGCCAAAATTGTTTTTTAGTAAATTGATAAAATTTTCCGAGTTTCGCTTTATGAGAAAACTTTTCCTTTTCCTTCTGCTCACAATTGCTGTTAGCCAATATATTTTGGCTCAAAACGAAACAGATTACCAAATTGGATACTTGCAAGAGAAAGATAGCCTTTACTTTCTTTTAAGTGAATCTGATTACAATATTAAATCTGATTATTTTATAGTTACTGGCAGTTTTAGAGCTTGGGCTCAGGATTTAAATGATAAAACTTGGCAATTAAAACCAATTGGTAGTGGCAGATGGAAATTAGGTATATATAATCCCAGATTTGAACACGTAAAACCGGGAAGTACTTTTAAGTTTAGAACAGCAGATGGAAAATGGCTTGACCCACCCAAACAAGCCCCCAATGCAGAAGGAGGAAATCTAGTGTTTATGAAAGGGGTGGAACCCTTCGCATTGGTTGCAACCATTTTAAGCAATACAGATATTGAGGTTCAAATCAAAGGATTAGAAGAATTGGACAAGCAACATTTTGACACTTCTAGCTTTATCATAAACGATGCCTCTGGCCGAAAAATTCCTATTCAACGCATTACAAAAAGACTTGAGTCTAAAACCTTAATTTTTAACTTAACCCCAAAAGGCGGAATAGATAAACGTAGAGTATATTATTTAGACTTTCCTAAAATGAAAACTAAAGAACTAATTAGTTTTGATGGTTGGTTTAAGCATTTAAGAAGTGACAAAGAACTTGGTGCAAACATCAATGAAAATGAGAGCGTCACAACTTTCCGCGTTTTTTCTCCTAGGGCCATTGAGGTTAAAATTTACCTTTACCAGAACAAGGATGATGCTACTCCTATTGAAGTTCAAGATTTAATTGCAGATGAGCAAGGGGTTTGGGAGATTACCTTTCCTAAAAACTTGGATGGAATTTGGTATGATTATACTGTTCATGGTTTTAACGACCCTGGAAACCTTTTCTTCGAAACACATCCAGTGCATATTAGTGACCCTTATGCTAGAGTTAGCGATGATAGTTTTGGCAAGTGCAGAGTGGTTAAGAAAACGATTCCTGCAAAGCCGTTAGCTAATGGAAGGCCGAAAATGGAAGAACTATTAGCTTATGAAGTGCATTTACAAGATTTTACAGATAAATTACCTGTAGCTTCAGAATTAAAAGGCACCTTACCCGCTATGATTTCTCCTAAATTAAAAAATAAAAGAGGGGAAGCAATTGGCTTCGATTATTTATGCAAGCTTGGCATCAACACCGTACATTTAATGCCTGTTCAGGAAATGTTGCACTGGCCAAAAGACGAATGGGAAAGTGCTTTTAAGAATGACCCATATATGATTGAACAGGGTATAGAAAAAGAAAATTATGACTGGGGTTATAGAACCTCCCATAGCTTTGCCATTGAAACTCGTTATAGAAATGCTGGGTCGGAACCTGGCAAAGAAAGAGAACAATTTAGAGATTTAGTGGACGCTTTTCATCAAAAAGGAATTGCTGTAATTGTAGATTTTGTATTTAACCATACCGCCGAAAATATGGATGGAAGAAACTATTTATTTCATTTCAATGCGTTTGATAAACAATATTATTATAGAACAAAAAACCTTGAACATATTGGAGCTTATGGCAATGAAACCAAAAGTGAAAATCGGTATATGACCCAAAAATGGATAATTGACCAATGTAAACATTTTATAGAGGAATTTGGCGTGGATGGATTTAGAATTGATTTGGCAGGACAAACAGATAAGCAAACTTTATTACGATTGAAGCAAGAGTTGCCCTCAGACATTATCATTTATGGAGAACCTTGGATAGATAGTAATGATCCAGAATATAACAAAAACCCAGATTTACATTGGTACAAAGAGGATGCTCCCATTTGCTATTTTAATGATGACACTAGAAATACTTATAAAGGACCTGTTTTCGAATTAAATTCCAAAGAAAAAGACCGTGGTTGGGCTGGAGGAAATGAGACTTTAAGAGAGGATGTAAAGCGCGCATTAACATGCAGTTTCCCAGGTCAGCATACCATTAATAGTGGCATCAACTACCTAGATATACATGATAATTTTGCTTTAGCAGATCAATTCGCCACCTACGACTTTGATGGTAGATTTGGGGTAGATGAAATCAATTATAAAATTGCTGCCACACTGCTCTTTACTACACCTGGTCCTATAGTAATGCATGGTGGCTCAGAATTTATGAGAAGCAAAGGAATGGCACCGCTTATGGAGGTGGAAAAAGAGATACCTAGTGGTAAAATATATTTCCATGGAAAACGAGATACTTATAATATGCGTAACGCCAATCAATTTGTTTGGGATAATATAGGTTTGGTTCAAATTAATAAAAAAATAGGCGACAGAAGCAAGGCCATACCATACACCAATGGAGATTACAAAGGAATGCAAGCCTATTGGAAAGGGTTAATTGAGCTAAGAAAACGTTATTTATTGAACCTGCCTGCCTATAATGAAAATTCAGGAATTGCGCCCGTGTCTGCTTTCAAGTTTATTGAACCCAAATATGAATCTATACTTGGTTACACCATACATGATAAGGTATTGATATTACTTAACACCGGAAAACAGAGTCTCGAATTAGAAATAAACCTCGCTCCAGGTAAATGGAAACTTGTTGGCAATAGCAATGCAATTGCATTAGATGCTGGTTTTGCCCAATATCACCAAAGTATGAATGGTGGTGCTAAAAAGCTGCTACTTGAACCAACTAGCATTCAAATTTGGGTGAAAGATTAAGCATACAATGGAAAACCCTCTATCATGGTATTAACCTCTTTACGAACGGCATTTAGTTCTGCTTCATTATCTGGGTTCATTAAAACCCTATCGATAAATCCAACAACTACTACCATATGCTCTTCTTTAAGCCCACGAGTTGTTATGGCTGGCGTGCCAATGCGTATGCCCGAGGTCACAAATGGTGATTTATCATCAAAAGGAACCATGTTTTTGTTAATGGTAATATCTGCTTTGATTAATGCATTTTCTGCTGCTTTACCACTAATTCCTTTATTTCTTAAATCAATTAGCATTAAGTGGTTATCTGTACCCCCACTAATAATTTGATACCCTAAATCCATAAAGGCCTTAGCCATAGCTTGCGCATTATTTCTTACTTGCTTAATGTAAGCCATAAATTCTGGGGTAAGTGCCTCGCCAAAGGCTATAGCTTTAGAAGCAATAACGTGTTCTAAAGGTCCGCCTTGAGTTCCAGGAAAAACAGCACCATCTAAAATGGCACTCATCATTTTTATTTCCCCTTTTGGTGTAGTTAAACCCCATGGGTTTTCAAAATCTTTTCCCATCATAATAATACCCCCACGAGGACCTCTTAATGTTTTGTGAGTTGTGGATGTAACTATATGACAATGTGGAATAGGATCATTGAGAATCTTACCCGCAATTAGGCCTGCAGGATGGGAAATATCTGCCAATAAAAGCGCACCAACCTCATCGGCAATCTTGCGTAAACGCACATAATCCCAATCTCTACTATAGGCAGAGGCACCGCAAATAATTAACTTTGGTTGCTCTTTTCTGGCAGTTTCTTCCACTTTATCCCAATTAATTAAACCCGTTTCGCGTTCAACTCCATAAAATGAAGGTTTATACAGTTTCCCCGAAAAATTTACGGGTGAACCATGTGTTAAATGCCCGCCATGAGACAAATCAAATCCTAATATTTTATCTCCTGGGTTTAAACAAGCCAACATTACTGCGGCATTGGCTTGGGCTCCGCTGTGTGGTTGCACGTTTGCCCAACAAGCGCCAAATAACTGCTTGAGCCTATCTATAGCCAAGTTTTCTACCTTATCTACCACCTCGCAACCACCATAATAGCGTTTCCCTGGAAGCCCTTCCGCATACTTATTCGTTAATGCAGAGCCCATGGCCTCCATTACTTGTTTGCTTACAAAGTTTTCAGAAGCAATTAGCTCCAATCCATGCTCTTGGCGGTTTTGTTCCTCTTGGATGAGGTCGAAAATAACTGTATCTCTTGTCATATTTCTATAGTATTCTTGCCTTGCAAAATAGTATTTTGAGCCATACTAATGAAAAAGTTTATTTTTGCTTTGATATCTTTACAAAACTAATTGCTCTAAAACCAACAATGAAAGCTATAATTCCAGTGGCCGGTATAGGCACCAGACTTCGCCCCCATACCCACACTCAACCTAAAGCGCTAATACCCATTGCAGGTAAACCAATCCTTGCGCATATAACAGAATATTTAATAGAAGCTGGGATTAACGACTTTGTTTTTATTATTGGCTATTTGGGAGATAAAATTGAACAATACATTCAAAAACACTACCCGCAAATCAATGCTGAGTTTGTAATTCAAACAACGGGTAAAGGGGTGGGACATGCCATTTGGTTAGCCAAAGATTTGGTTAAACCAAACGAAGAAATTTTAATCATTTTTGGAGACACCATTGTAGATGCCGATCTTAAAACTATTATTAGAACAGAAGGTAATTGGCTTGGACTAAAAAAGGTGGAAGATCCTAGAATCTTTGGAGTTGCAGAACTAGATAAAGATGGCAAAATTTCGAGGGTAATAGAAAAGCCCGAAATTCCAAAAAGCAATCATGCCTTAGTAGGTATTTATAAAATAAAAGATAGCCAGCAATTACTAGAGGCCCTAGATGCAAATTTGGCTAAGAAATTAAAAACACATGGTGAATTTACCTTAACAGACGCCATAACGGTAATGCTTAACCAAGGCACAGATTTCCATCACTTCTTGGTAGACAATTGGTTCGATTGTGGGAAAAAGGAAGTACTGCTAGAAACCAACTCCCTCCTCCTTAAAAAACTTAATTACGATACCAGCAACTATCACTTCGAAAACACCATTATTATTCCGCCTGTTTTTATTGGCGAAGGCTGCAAAATATCGAATAGTATTATTGGCCCTAATGTTAGCATTGGAGAACATGCTATTTTAAATTATGCCACTATAAAAGAATCTATTATTGGCCCTTATGCCCAAATAGATTTTGCCATATTGCACCGCTCTCTTATAGGCAACGACGCACTCCTAAAAGGAATGAGTCAAAGCCTAAATATTGGAGACAGTACTGAGATTAATTTTGGGTAATCTATTTACTTTTCCTCTTCTTCTTCCTCTTCCTCTAAATCTTCGTCCTCGTCTTCCTCAAAATCGTCTACCTCATACCATTCATCCTCATCATCAGAGAAGAGCAGCTCCGCATCAAAATCATGGGTACACACATCGTCCATATCATTGAACCAAACACAAGTAACTTGCTCGTTTTCTAATATTTTAGAAACAGTAAGCAATGGGCCTCCAGAGTTAAGACGAACGGTATCGCCTACTTCAAATTCAATCTTGTTTTCCATAGTTTAAATTATTAAAAATCAAATTTCTACATTCAACCTTCTAAAATAGTTATTAAATAGATAAGAAATAGTTAGGAAAAGGATAACGTCTATTTAATTTAAATCTTACAAAAAGCTTTATTTGCACCCTATGAACAACCCAATTTCCTCATTATTCCAAATTCAATACCCCATCATTCAAGGCGGCATGGTTTGGTGCAGTGGTTGGAAACTTGCGGCGGCAGTTAGTAATGCCGGGGGTTTGGGTTTAATTGGTTCTGGCAGTATGTCGCCAGATTTGCTAGAAGAACATATCCTTAAATGTAAAGCCGCAACCAGCAAACCTTTTGGGGTAAATATTCCTTTGCTATATCCGCATGCAGAGGCCCATATACAAACCCTATTAAAGCATGAAGTTAAAATAGTTTTTACTTCTGCAGGTAATCCAGCTACTTATACTTCCATGTTAAAAGCTGCTGGCTGTAAAGTAGTTCATGTGATTGCCAACACCAAGTTTGCCCTTAAAGCAATGGATGCAGGAGTAGATGCAATTGTAGCAGAAGGCTTTGAAGCCGGCGGACACAATGGAAGAGAAGAAACCACTACCTTTTGTTTACTTCCACAAATTGCAGCAATTGCCAAAGTGCCAATTATTGCAGCTGGCGGAATGTTAGATGGTAGAAGTTGGCTGGCGGCCGAAGTGCTTGGAGCGCAAGGTATTCAAGTGGGTTCAAGATTTGCTATTTGCCAAGAATCCTCCGCGCATCCCAATTATAAAGCTGCGGTAATTGCTGCAAAAGAAGGTGATACCCAACTATGTCTTAAAAAACTTACACCAGTGCGCATGCTTAAAAACGATTTTTACCAAGAGGTGGAAAAACTAGAACTTGCAGGCGCTTCAAAAGAAACATTGAAAGAATTGCTAGGAAAAGGTCGCTCTAAAAAAGGAATTCTTGAAGGTGATTTGGTTCAGGGCGAACTAGAAATAGGAGAAATAAGCGCATTGCTTAACAAGGTAGAAACTGCGCAAGAAATCATTGATGATTTTGTAAATACTTATGCAGCTGCTAAAAGAGGGTTAACCTATCAAAATCTTTTGGCGTAAGAGCTCTACCTTATCTCTTAATACCCTAAAAAATTGATTGCGCTGCTTCTCTGCCACTCCACTAATGAGCGTGCTCTTGCGCAACAAATTGTTTAGCCAAAGCTCATTCTCATGCACAAAATCAGCACTTGTGGTGCTCATCATATTAAACGTGTTATTGCTCACATATGCAATTTTGGTTGAACCAATATTTGCCAAAATGCTATTATTACCAATCATTACTTCGCTTTTATACAACTTAAAATTCTCTTTGCCACTTTGCCCTGGCTTAATAAGTTTACTGCTGGCTGCGGCTTTCTTTTGAACCAAATTCAATTCTTCAATATACAAATCACACAAGTGCAAAGCATCTTTCTTCGAATTAAAAAACCCGCTTTCGTAAAAGTATTCAATTTGTTTTAAATTACTATTGATGGTGTCTTCTGTCCAGATTTCAGTAGAATTTATTTCATCGTAGTTGGTTAACATTTCGGCTGCACTGGCTACCATTTCGGCATCAATAAAAGAAGGGTCATAATTGATGTCTATAAACTCTGGCGAATTTAAAATAGACTTTAGCCAATAAAATAGCTTAAACGCAGTTAAATCCTTGTGAAAAAAATGATGCCATACAGGAACATCATCGGCCCCATAAAGAATTTGGTTGTTAACAGAATTGCCAATTTTCTTTACATCTGTGGCAAGGAAATATAGCCATAACTTAAAATTCTCTTTTTTATCATCCAACTTAAGATAATCAAAGGTTACCTTATTACTCATGTGTTGAATTTCTGGGTCAAACGAAACCTTAAAGTGCTTGCAGATAAGCGATATTTCTTCAATATTAAAAAGGGTTTCACACCTAATTCTTCTATAGGCACTATCAGAGCTAAGTTTTAACAAATCTGCCAATTCATCTACAAAAGATACATTAGCTGGTAAAGCGCTTTTTACCCTTTGTAAAAATTGTTCCTGAATCATTACTACTTTCTTTTCCATAACCTACGGTTTTATGGCTTTAAGCTCCGACTCTTTAATGGTATGGCCCCATTTAACCAAACCATTTTTGTCGTAACAAGTAAGTAGTAAAGTGCGCTCTCCTTTTTTAGGTCCCGATATGTTTATGGTACAATAGTTATTCTCTGCAACGAGTGTTTGGGCTACTCTTTGCGGATTATTAACCTCCGGCGAACCAGTGACATTTGATGCGCCCGCTGTAATTGAACTTGAAGTTAAATCATACAAGGGATATCCCAAAGTAGTTACAACTTTATCGTTTTTTAGTAATTCGGTATGGTGCCTATCACCACTTAAAAAAACAACTCCCGAAATTTTTTGCTCCACAATAAATTTAATAATTTCTGCTCTCTCCTTTTTGTAAAAATTGTAGGATTCTTTATCTGTGTTTTCATTAATAAACTGCCCACCAATTGCTACAAATTTAAAGCTAGCCTTGCTATGTTTTAGTTTGTCTTTTAACCAACTTAATTGAGCGGCTCCCAATTGAGTTTTATTAAAAAACTGTTCATCTAAATCGCTTTCATCCCTAAAATAACGGCCATCACAAAGAAAAAACTCAGCATCACTAAATCTAAAATTACTATAGATACCCTCATTGTTTTGGCCATAATTTTTATTGCCCCAATAAGATTTAAACAAATCATAACTTGTCTCTTTAAACTCAAAACTTTTATTGGCGTCATTATCGCCAAAATCGTGGTCATCCCAGATGGCATAATGGTTCATTTTGGCTAAAAAGGGCTGTAATTCAGGCACTGCTCTAGTATGCTGGTATCTGTAAATCATGCCACTTTTGCTGCTATAATCCGCTTCGCGGGTGTAAACATTATCTCCCAACCAAAGCATAAAATCTGCAGGTGTTTGGGTCATGCTTTTAAGAATACCCAAAGATTGGCCATAAGGTCTGCCAGGCCTGTCATATGCTGTATCATTCACATAAAAACACGAACCTAACATAAAGGTAAAATTAGGAGGAGGTGTTCTCCACTCCCAAAGAACCTTTGTTTTAAACTCTGTAGGATAAGAAAGCACAGCTACATTATCATCTAGCAGTATTTGATATTCATAAGTTGTGGCCATGGCTAATCCTGCTAATACAAACTTGCTTATAAACGGATTACACTGGGCTGCACTTTCATTTTTCATGGTTTGAACCAAAGCCTTACCAGAAGAACCCTTAGGCCAATATTTAAGGCTAATTTGGTTAGCACATTTGGTTTGAACCCAAACCAATGCCTCTGTATGTTCTGCATAACCATTCATAGGCCCTGCAATAATTTGAGGCTTCTCATTCTTTTGAGCGCTAGCTATATTGAATGCTAGAATTAAGATAAATATGAATACTTGTTTCATGTCTTTTCAAACATAAGAAATTTTTTTGAGTGCTTCTTCTTCCATAAATAAGTTTATGCTTCTATCTTGCACGTTTAAATATGAACCTACAAAACGATTCGGGTCCTTTTATTTTAGATGACGCTACAAAAGCGAAATGGTATCGAGTAGTATTCGAACTCAAAAAACAATTTGGCAAAAAGCCAGATATGAATGGGATTTTATTTTTAATTGGGGTGAGAGAGTTGGGTCAAACCAGAGAGTTTGCAAAACACGAGAAAATGGACCTAATGCATATTGCTACCTGTAAACTCCTTAGTTATGAGGGCTATTATGCTTTCGAAAAAACAGATACCGATGGTTGGCCCCATTATAGAATGTTGCAGAGACCGCCTTTTGCAGATTTGTTATCCCAAGAAAATAAACTGCGAAAGCTGGTAGTTACCTACTTTGAAGAAAACAACTTGTTAGATTCCAATTAAGATTTCATCCATACACCAGGCTAAGAGCTTTGTTTAAAATTGAACAAGCTTCCTTTATCTCCTCCTCAGAAATAGTAAGTGGGGGGGCAATTCTAACCTTATTACTGGCAAACAGAAACCAATCCGATATTAATCCCATTTCCATGCAATGCCCAATTACCTTAAGGGTATTATCAAAATTATCTAGCTCAAGCGCCAGCATTAACCCTAAGCCATCTATTTTTTGAATGGCTTTATGAGTTAACAAACTTCTAAATAATTGTTCTTTAGCGGGCACTTGTTTCACCAAATCTAATCGTTCCAACTCTTCAATACCAGCTAATGCTGCGGCGGCAACTACTGCGTTTCCACCAAAAGTTGTAATATGTCCTAAAATAGGTTGGTATGAAAACCTTTTCATTCTTTCTGCTGAACTTACTACGGCACCAATAGGCATACCTGCACCCAAAGCTTTTCCTAGCAATAAAATATCAGGTATAATTCCATAATGCTCAAAAGCAAATAGTTTACCTGTTTTGCCCATGCCACTTTGTATCTCATCAAAAACTAATAAGCACCCATGCTTATCGCATGCTTCCCTCAATGATTGTAGAAATTTAGCCTCTGCTGGAATATAGCCGGCTTCTCCCCTAATCACTTCAACAAAAACACAAGCCGTATTAGAATCAATCAAAGAAAGACTATCTATTGAATTAAATTCTATAAACCCAATGCCTGGAAGCAAGGGCCTATAAGCCTGTTGGTAATATTCTTCACTGTTTAGGCTTAAGGCAGCATGTGTACTACCATGATACGCTTGTTTGCAAGCAATAATATTGGGTTGTCCAGTAACTCTCTTAGCCAATTTCATGGCAACATCTGCTGCCTCTGCGCCGCTATTTAGCAAATAAACAGCGTCTAAGGAGCTTGGCAATAAGCCACACAAACGTTCTGCAAGTAAGGCTTGAGAGCTCTGTATAAACTCACCATAAACCATTACATGCATGTGTTTATCCATTTGGGAGATTACAGCCTTCTTAACAGCTTCATTGCCATGACCCAAATGACTAACACTTATTCCAGAGATAAGATCTAAATACCTTTTACCCTGCACATCAATTAAATAATTGCCTTCTGCACCAGAAATTTCTAACATTACAGGAAACTCCGATGTTTGGGCTTGGTGCATTAAGAATCTTTGACGGTTATTTAACATCATATATAATGCAAACAAAGGTAAAAAACTTACTTTTGCCGCTGTAAAAATTAATCATGGAGAAAATAAAAATTGCAGTTGCAAAAGGAGATGGGATTGGTCCAGAAATTATGGACGCGGTTATTCGTATTTTTGAGGCCGCCAATGTACCTTTAGCGTATTCGTATATAGAAATGGGTAAAAGCATCTACAACAAAGGATTTGGCACCGGTATGACACCAGAGGCTAAGGAAACTGTTGAGTCTTTAGGTATTTTATTTAAAGGTCCCATGGAAACACCCAAAGGTAAGGGTGTAAAAAGCATCAATGTTACCGCTCGCAAAACCTGGAGTACTTTTGCAAACAGGCGCCATTTTCGCTCTTTAAATGGGGTTGATACTGTTTTCTCCAAGGCTGGCATTCCCATTGATTTAACAATTATTAGAGAAAATATTGAAGGCACTTATGGTGGAATAGAACACATGTTATCGCAAGACGTTGCTTTGTGTAGAAGGTTTATTACCAGGCCAGGAAGTATTCAAGTTCACAGATTTGCATTTGAAATGGCAAAAAAAGAGGGGTTCAAAAAAGTAACTTGTGCCCACAAGGCCAACATAATGAAGCTAACAGATGGCCTTTTTCTAGAAACATTTTATGAAGTAGCAAAGGAATATCCAGAAATCGAAGCAAATGATATAATTGTAGATGATTTAGCTATGAAATTAGTAAGCAAACCCCAATCCTTTGATGTAGTTGTTTTAACAAACCTTCAAGGCGATATCATGAGTGATTTGTGCGCTGGCTTAGTAGGTGGTCTTGGGTTTGCTCCTTCTGCCAATATCGGCGATAATATTTCAATTTTTGAAGCCGTACACGGCACTGCCCCAGATATTACGGGTAAAAATATTGCTAATCCTACTGCATTGTTATTAAGTGGCTTTATGATGCTTCGCCATTTGGGATATATGGAACATGCCAATACCATTGAAAATGCGCTTTTAACCACTTTAGAAGAAGGTAATCACACTGGAGATTTTGGCGATAAAACTAAAGCTTCTCTAAATACAACTCAGTTTGCAGATGCCATTATTGCCAACTTAGGCAAAGTGCCAAGCACAGGAGCTGCAAGACAATTTATAGCTACCCATGCCACACATAAAGCACCAAGCAAACCCAGGACTCAAAAAATGATGGCAACTGCTGCAAGAAAGCCTGAGACTATTGTTGGTATAGACCTTTTCTTTGAATCCAATCAAACAGCAGAAATTTTAGGACCACAACTTCAGAAGTTTGAACATGCAGGAGCGAAACTCATTATGATTTCAAATAGAGGAACTCAAGTTTGGCCAACTGGCTCGGCATTTACAGAATGTGTAGATCAATACCGAGCTAGATTTGAAGTTAAAGAAGGCGAAAGCACTCTCGCAGACATGTTGCAATTGGCTCAAAATGTGGGCGCCGAATTATTTGTTTCTTCGGTAGAAGTTTTGCGTAATTTTGATGGAAAACCTGCTTATTCATTAGCACAAGGACAGTAAAAACTACCTTTCTAATTCATAGATAATAAAGCCTTCTCCCTCAAGATAAGGCTTTATTTTTTTGTACTTAGGTAAGCCCGGAAAAGACTTCATTATATGGTTTCGCTCTTCTGATGTAAACCAAATTAACTTAAAGCTATTTGCTTCCCCTATTCTGTTATTGAAATCAAAATCACACTCTTGGGTAAACTGAGAATAATAACAAGTGCCACCCCTAAGCCACCATACCAAATCGGGAAAATTACTAAGCAAAATCTGCTTGTCTAAATCTGCTTTTGCCCATTGGGTGTTGGGTATAGCCATTTGCGACATTATTCCCAATGCTATGGCTTTACCCTCTTTTTGGTGAAGAAATAGTAGGCCAAACAAATTGACAAGCATAATAACTAAAAGGATGTTTCTAATCGTTGATTCCTTAAAAAACAAACTCTTTATGCTAATAATTAACAAGATAGCTTGTAATGGCCAAAGCACAGATAAGTAGCGAGGCAATTGAGACAGGCTTAGGTTGTTTTGCAACAAAATAAATAGCAATAAAGAGCTACTTATTCCTAAAAGGATGAGATAAGTCCTATCTTTTAGAAGATTTCTCTTTCCTAATAGAAAAATCCAGAAAAAGCTTGTCAATAGTAATAAAACTCCAAATGCGACATTTAAGCCAAATGTGTCATTTAAACCAAAATACCAGGCCTTCAAATTGTTTAATAATGCAATAAATGAAAGCTTACCATACAATTGATGATCGCCTAGCATAGCATTACCCATAAAATACAAGTAACCCCACCAAATTAGATTAAACAAAAGAGCTGGTAAGGTTGAAAAAAACACATCCTTAAAGGAGATTCTTTTAAAGAAAATCGGTAATAATAAACCTGGTAACATAAACCAGGCTTGGTAACGCAAAAGCGTCATAACTGCAAAAGCAAGCGCAGAAAAAACCAGTGCTTTTTTATCTTCTCTTATCCAATAATATATCCAAGCAATTTGAGCAGCCAAAAAAGGAGCTTCACTTAAAGCCATTTTCCAAATATGTAAAGGTGCAAATCCAAATAAACCGCATACTAGTAAACATAAAATAGGTTCAAACAGAAGGATTTTAGAAATGCGAAACAGGAAAAACAGAAATAAGTTAAAGCATAAGAATTGAAAACCCCAAATAAAAGAGGCAACAGGAAGTTTTAAGAAATAAACTACACTAATTAAAAGCGGAAAAAGAGGCGGAGTGTTTTTTAAAAATTGTCCATCAAAGAGTTTAAAACCGTTTCCTTCGGTTAAACTTTTTGCAGCAGAGTAATAATTGGCTGTGTCTATTTGAAGATTTGGACCAGAGGGATAAATAAGAAATAAAAGAAATGCATTTAAAAACAGAAGGGTAGCAACTAAAGGCCAATTTATAGAGACCTTCATACCTTAAGTTTTAAGCCTTTACAACTGCATCTAGAAGTCCGCTAAATAACGCTCTCCCATCTGTATTGTAAAGCTCATTATCTACTGCTCTTTCTGGGTGTGGCATCATTCCAAAAACATTCCTGCCTAAATTGGTTATACCTGCAATATTATCTAAAGCCCCATTTGGATTACTTGCTTCATTAATATTTCCTTGCGCATCGCAATACCTAAATAATATTTGGTGGTTTGCCATTAAACCCGCCAAAGTTTCATCATTACAGTAATACCTTCCTTCACCATGTGCAATAGGGATTTGCAAGGCTTTGTTAAGTTCGAGTTGATTTGTAATAAGTGAATTATTTGTTTCTGGCTTGATAAACACATTTTTACAATTGAACTTTTGATGACTGTTATGAAGCAAAGCGCCTGGCAATAAATGGCTCTCACATAATATTTGAAACCCGTTACAAACTCCCCAAACCAAACCACCTCGGTTAGCAAATTCAATTACATTTTGCATGATTGGCGAAAACCGGGCAATGGCGCCACTGCGCAAGTAATCACCGTAGCTAAAGCCACCTGGTAAAAATATTAAATCACAGGCCTGCAAATCATGGTCTTTGTGCCATAGTTTAACTGTTTCGCATCCAAATTGATCGCGAAAAGCGCTTACCGCATCTTCATCGCAGTTAGAGCCAGGAAAAACAACAACGCCTACCTTCATACTGTTTATTAATTTGAAAACAAATGTAAGTTCTTAGAAGAAATATGCCTACTCTATATATAAATAAAATGCTACTGGAAGCATGCCTTGAGGAAGGGTATGCTTTGAGCCTGGCGCCTGCTGCACAGATTGAGGAAGCGTTCTGCTAAGCCTTACCTCTACAAAAGTAATCTTACTTCCTTTTGGACAAAAAATTACCGCTTGCTTGCAATCACTAGTGAAAAAGGGATTATAATTCTGATATGCCTTTCCATGAAAATCTGGGATATTGGGTTCAACCATTAGAGAAAAGGATACCAAAAGGTTCTTTTTAGTCTTGTCATTTTTATCATAAACAACCAACTTGGGATTTCCTAAATTAAAAAATTGCTTATTGATACTTGGCACCTTTAGTAAATCAATTTGCTCAAAACCATTGTCTAAATAATAATTAAACATGGCAGCTATTTCTACATTCTTAGGGTTTGGTTGGTAGGCCGGCTGACCCTTATCTGAGCCATGGTTATGAGTTTGAGCTGCCACTTTTGAAAAGGTAAAGACAGAAAAAACGATAATTAGTGCTATGCTGTTTTTCATAATTCTCATGTAACAAATTTCGGGCCTTACTTTCTAAGATTATACTTTAGAATCTAACTTAGGGTAAAATATTCTGTTTTTTCTGTGGTATGGGAGCGCACCACACCTGCGCTAACCAATGCTACCAGCATTTTTTGGCCGCGCCATCTAGATATATTTAAATGTTTACACAAATCTTTTAAAGCAACTTTTTCTGTTGCTTCAAGATACTTAAGAGCCGATCGCTCTAAATCTGTATACTGAATTACATTTTGTCCTTTACCACTATTTCTCTTTAAAACATCTACCACAATTTTGCTGGCTAATAAAGATTGATCTTTAACTCTAATATGTGCCCACCATTTTCCGTCTTCATCTTTAGCATAGTAGGGCTTGTCCAATCCTTCTGCTATAATGGCTTCCAACACCACTTTACCACCAAATTCCCATTCTGTAATAGTTAAGTTAATTTTTGGCTTTACATAAAACTCTGCTGCCATTTCTAGCATATATTTTTCTTCCTCACTTCTAACCCCACTAATGGTTTTATTGTCATTAACGCCCACCAATAAAGTTCCACCTTTGTGATTGGCAAAGGCGCTCATGGTTTTGGCAATTTTTGAAGCAGAAGAAATGGTCTTTTTAAAATCGAGCACTTCATTCTCTCCGTTTGCAATTCTTAGTAACAAAGGGTGGGGAGCCATTACTTTTCTTAAACCAACAATTTGCTATTAGGTTTTCTAATGAGTAATAAACCCACAAAGGTTAAAGCGCCATTTATAATTAGCATCTCAATTCCCACTTGGTACTGTAGCCCTAAATAAACTTGTATTTTTGATTGATATAAATAACATAATACAGGGGCTATCAAACAAACTAAAGGCGCAAATTTATCTTTAATCTCATACTTAGTTAAAATACCAAAGGCAAACAAGCCAAGTAAGGGCCCATAAGTATAACCTGCAACATCTAGAAGTATATTGATGATTGATTTGTTATTTAAATATTTAAAGTAATACACAAAAAACAAAAACACTACTGCAAAACTTAAATGAACAATCATCCTATAAAGCGAACGCCTGTCCTCGTCTAAATCAGTCCTTCTTTGCAACCCAATAATGTCTATGCAAAACGAAGAGGTAAGGGCAGTTATGGCGCCGTCTGCACTCGGAAAAAGAGCAGAAATTAAACCAATAATGAAAATAATGGATATAAACCCTGGCATATGAAACATGGCTATGCTAGGAAACAAATCATCGCCCTGAACACCAATTCCCTTGCTTTTGGCAAATAAATAAAGCACTCCTCCGAGCAATAAAAACAAAAAGTTAACCAACACCATCACAGAACTAAACCAAACCATATTTTTTTGAGCACCGCCCAAAGTTTTAACACTAATGTTCTTTTGCATCATTTCTTGGTCTAAACCTGTCATGGCAATGGTAATAAAGGCCCCGCCTATAATTTGCTTTAAAAAGAATTTCTTATCCCAAATATCTGTATTAAAAATATGGGTATGTCCGCTTGTTGTTAACTCAAGAATGGTTGAACCTAAATTTAATTCTAACTCTCCCATCATATAGAAAACGCAAACCACCAAAGCCAATAACATAAAAAAGGTTTGTAAGGTGTCTGTCCAAACTATTGTTTTTACACCGCCCTTTAAAGTGTAAAGCAAAATCATGGTTAAAATAATTACAGCGGTCCAATGAAAGCTAATACCCAAACTATCTAAAATAAATAGTTGCAGGACATTAATAACCAAATATAGTCTGAGTGTAGCGCCTAAAACGCGAGAAACAATAAAAAACAAGGCACCGGTTTTATAGGCATTCATGCCAAAACGTTGCAGCAAATAGTTATAGAT
>VEQB01000268.1 GCA_018883485.1 Bacteroidota bacterium | reverse complement strand
GTTCAAAACTATGCGCAGCCTTTTTCCATAGCCATTCATATACCTGCATACCTCTAAAAGCTTTATCTCCGTTGGCTACAAATGCTTCTTTTAATTGTGCTAGGCTTAAACTACGAATATCTATTTTGTGCAACTCCATTACTACAAAGGTAAGATTTTGTTACCTTTGTCTGTATGGTAATTATTGGCAATACCCTTATTTCGGAAGATTTATTTGATAAAGAGTTTATTTGCAACCTAAGCGCATGTAAGGGTGCTTGCTGCGTTGAGGGTGATGCTGGGGCTCCTGTAAGTATTAAAGAAAAAGAGCAAATTGAAGCCGAATTGGAAATGATAAAGCCATACCTTACCTCAGCTTCCTTACAAGATATCAAGCAAAAAGGAATCTTTGAATTAGATGAAGACCAAGAATGGGTAACCACTTGTTTGCCTAGTGGGGAGTGTAATTTTAGCTTTCGAAATAAAGATGGAATTTTAAGTTGTGGCATAGAACAAAGCTTCCTAAATGGAGAATCAAAAATTAGAAAGCCTAGTTCTTGTTATTTATATCCTATTCGTGTGAGTAAGGTGGGTGATTATGAAGCATTGAATTACCATCGTTGGGATATTTGCAGCGCAGCTTGCACATTAGGTAAACAAGAGAAGGTGGCTGTTTACCAGTTTTTAAAAGGTCCCTTAGTAGATAGGTTTGGTGAAGCTTGGTACCAAGAGTTATGCGAGGTAGCCGAGGCGTATAAAAATACGGGTATTTAGAACTATGAACTATGAAGTATGCTTGCCCGACAAAGCTTTAGCGGTGGCGGGAACTATGAAGTATGAGTTATGAAGTATGTGCTTAGTAATTTGCAAATAAGGGAATGGGATAAATATACCATTAGCCATGAACCTATAGCTTCTATAGATTTGATGGAAAGAGCAGCTGTAGCTTTTGTAAAACAATTGCTTCTGTTAATGCAAGAAAAGGAAATTAGTTTACCACATATTTATATTTTTTGTGGCCAAGGTAATAATGGGGGAGATGGCCTAGCCATTGCAAGACTGCTTGCTGCCAAGGGTTTTGCCATTAAGGTATTTGTGTTAAACTTAAAGCCAAAAGGTAGCCCAGATTTTGAATTAAACTTAGAACGGACAATGGCTTTACATTTGTCGGTTCGGCAAATTACAACTATTGAAGATATTCCTCAAATACCCAATCAAGCTTTGGTTATTGAGGCATTATTTGGCACTGGTTTAAACAATTCAATTAATTCTCTTGCATCAGCATTAATTGAGACATTAAACCAAGAAAAAGTTTTTCGCATTGCTGTTGATATGCCAACTACTGGCTTTAAGGCAAATTATACTTTCACTTTTGAAGTATTTAAAACATCCTTCCTTTTCCCAGAAACTGGCGCAGATGCTGGGGAAATTAAGGTGCTTTCCATTGGTTTGCATCCGGGGTTTTTAGAACAATTAGAAGATACACAGCAATACTACAATAGTTTTGAACCAATTAAATTTGAGGTGATTTCACGGTTTAATATGAAGTGGCAAAAGGGGCATGCCTTAATCGTAGCAGGTTCTTATGGTATGATGGGAGCCGCTATTTTAAGTGCAAAAGCTACTCTTTATGCCGGCTGTGGCATGGTAACTGTATATATTCCAAAGGTTGGTTATACTATATTGCAATCTACAATTCCAGAGGCATTGGTTCAAACCGATGAAGCTTTAACAGAAATTAGAAGCCTTCCCAATACCCAAAAATATAATGCACTTGGAATAGGAATGGGTATGGGTTTACACTCTTATACCGTTGCTGCCATTGAAAGGGAAGTGCCTAAACAGACCTTACCTTTGCTCTTAGATGCAGATGCTTTAAATGCCATTGCTTCCCTTTGGCAAGAAGGCAAGACATTTACTTTTCCAAAGCAAAGTATTATTACCCCTCATGCCAAAGAATTTGATAGGTTATTTGGTAAGTCGCTAAATAGTGAAGCTCGGTTGGCTAAGCAAATAGAGATGAGTAAAGCATTAGAAATAATTATAGTACTAAAAGGAACTCATACCAGTATTAGCGATACAACAGGTGAGGTTTGGTTTAACCTTAACGGGCACCCATTACTTGCTACTGCTGGCAGCGGCGATGTCTTAAGCGGCATTATTACTTCCTATTTGGCGCAAGGAAAATCGCCCATTTTAGCGGCACGCATGGGTGTGTATCAACATGCGAATGCTGCGCAATATATAGCGGCAAAGGGAATTATAAATGCTAGTGCCGCAATGCTTATTGATGCATTGCCGTATTTAGAACCTGTTCACTAAGGTAACCTTGTTCTTCTTTTAACAAATGAAAAGGCTCGTTGGCTACAATTAAACATCCATCTAAATCGGCATAATTTACATCTGCACATAAGTTCCATGCACTATGTATACCCAAGGTAGTTTCTATCATGCAACCTACCATGGTTAGCATATTGCGCTTGCGCGCTTCGTTTAATATTCTTAGCCCATTTAAATATCCACCAGCTTTCATAAGTTTCATGTTAATGCCATGAAATTGCTTTTCTAAGGTATTCATGTCTGGCTTATCTAAAACGCTCTCATCTGCAATGATGGCAAAGGGGCTGCGCTTTTTTAAATAAACATATTCTTCTGCCAAATGCGCTGGCATAGGCTGTTCTACAAATAAGATTGGGTATTTACTTAAATTGGGTAAGAAATCAATTAATTGTGAAACATCTTTCCATGCTTCGTTGGCATCTACCATTAACGATTGATTGCTCACCTTCTGCAAGGCATCTAACATTTCTAGGCCACTAGCATCATTAATTTTTACCTTTAAATGTTTAAATCTTGCTAAATTATATTCCTTATAAAATGGAGCAATTTCATTTACATCCATGATGGGTAAAGTGTAACAAGTAGCCACTTTTTCTGGTTTGTTAACACCCAAATAATCTTGAATATTTATTTCATTCTTTTTGCAGTACCAATGTATAAAGGCAGATTCAATCCCAAATCGAAGAGCATTAGGCATGTTGTCTATGTCTAAAAAACGCATTAATTCTTTTACGTCTTCTATTGGCGATTGAGCCCTATTTACGAAGCTATTAAAGGCAATTTGTATGATGTCTGGATTTTCATTATATCTTATATTGGGAGCTACTTCTCCTAAACCAATAATCCCATCTTGCTCAAATTCTACAATAAAATTTTCTTTGTATTCGCTAGCATTACGAGATATCTTCCAGATATACTTTAACTCAAGCTTTATTTTTTTTATACGCCATTCCACGTTGGCAAAATAAAAAGTTTTTTATGCCTTTTCTAATTTATTTTTTATTCTTTCCACAGAAATTTCTCTCGGTATTGCTAAATTATTTTCAATAAAAACAAATAATAAATTTGCCAGCCAAGGGCCTCTAACAACTCCTTTGGTGCCTAGTCCATTTAAAATGTACATAGATTCATAACTGGCTACCTTTCCAATTATTGGGTTTCTATCGTTAGTAGTGGGTCTTATAGCTGCTTCTTGTGCTATTAATTCATAGGGTAGCGCAATTAAATTTCGTATTTTCTCATGCAT
Source organism: Bacteroidota bacterium (assembly GCA_018883485.1). Taxonomy (GTDB): domain Bacteria; phylum Bacteroidota; class Bacteroidia; order UKL13-3; family UKL13-3; genus B1. Next base: position 314 of record VEQB01000268.1, on the reverse strand, counting down.
AAGTTGCAATCCTTTTGCGTTAGGCTCTTCATTTATTTCGTCCCATTCATAAGTAGCTCCTGCTTTAAAAATAGCATTTCCTAAAGGAATAAGATAAACTCCTTTTTTAATAATTTTTTCTTCGGATAAACCTCTACATTTTATTATTAATACCTGGCCTTTACATAATTTAAAAGGAAGCAAATTCTTTACATAAGGGTTGTTGGCAGCTGCATACCCTTCAGCAAAAACTATCTTGTCAATAGTTAAGTCTCCGTATTTCCAGCCGCTTTCGGTTTGAACCAACTCCTCATATTTGAAGTCATGTATTTGAT
>VEQB01000267.1 GCA_018883485.1 Bacteroidota bacterium | reverse complement strand
GTACATAGCGGTTATTCCAATGGGTCCATATTTTAAATCGCTGATGAATAATGATATCATGAACTAGAAAATAAGCCATACCATAAAGTGAAATACCAATGCCAATAAATAATCTAAAATCTTGGTTCATAATTCCAGTAATATAACAATAGGCGCTAGGAACAGCGAATATTAAGAAGAAGGCATCATTTTTTTCGAAGAAACCTGGCTCAACCTGATGATGGTCTTTGTGTAAATACCACAATAAGCCATGCATCACAAATTTATGGGTAAACCATGCCATAAACTCCATGAAAAGAAAAGTTAAGATTACTACAATTACAGCCATATTTAAACCATTAGAGCCACAAATTTAATACTAAAAAAAATACGAATTGAACCAAATAAACACGCCATCCCATAGGATTGTTTTTTAGTACTCCAGCTTTAATGAGCCAATAGCAAAAAATGAATCCAAAGAAAAACCAAGCGGTATAATTCTGAAATGGAACTTGTAGGTTGTTAAACTCCCAAAAATCTAGTTTTGGGGCTAAGGGTTCTATTAGTAAATCTAAGGTTACCATTGCTAAAGCGGCTAATCCTGCTCCTGTTAAAGCATTTAATTTCACCTTTAATTTTGTACTTATGGTTTGAACCAATTGCAAACTACTGTACACCACAATTACCCAATTTATGCCAATCATTAGCGGGGTATTACCCAGTTTTGGGCCAAGTGCATTTCCATAGTTGTAATAACCAAAAATAAGCCCCGTGTTAACACCAACATATTCCAAAAAGAAGGAAGCTAAAAATATGGCAGCTAACTGTATATAAAAAAAAGTGTCTTTGGGTTGGTGTGGCCAAAAGCACAATACTAAGGTTAGTAAGAGATTGAAGGGAGTAAGTTTAGCAAATTCTAAAGGATAAAGGCCAACACCAATGGTTCCAACCAAATAGAAAATAAGGAGTATAGCAGTTAAAAGTTGCGTAAGGGAAAATCGTTCTTGTAACTTCATTTATAATTAACACAAAGCAACAAAGAAAGGGTTTTATTTTTACTTAACTTTAGAAGAAGTTGCATTTCTTAAGCCACTATAGCTTGTTAATTCGGCTTTTACAGAACCTACAAAAATATCCGATTCAACCATTAAAGGTATCTTGTTTTCGTCATCACTTACCCATAATGTTAAGGCTTCTTCATCTTTAAATACCCTGCCTTTCAGTAATTGCGGCTTAATAACAAGTGCTTTAAAAGTACCTGCATCGGTTTTTATGGTTTCTCTTTTTACAAACTTAAAACGCAATTGATAATTTTCTGCATCCATGTAAAAGTTAACAGGAAAAATATCGCCAATTTTAGCATTACTCATATCGGTGGTGCGTGCAAAGTATATTGCAGAAACAACATCCTGAGTTTGTTCTTGTATATCTACTTTGCCTCTTTTACTGGTGGCAAATCCATTTTTTTGATCAAAAATGATGAAATCGCTGTCTTTGTATTTTCCTTCTCTTACCTTTTTAATACACTTCCAAGGAATAATGGCTTCTTCATCTACATAACTTTCGTACTCATCGCGCACTTTAAACATGGCATCTACCATACCTGTAGATTTGCCACTTACTTTTATATGAAATGATTTTCTATTATTTACCTCAACAGCCTCATCTGCTACCACAAACTCGCAATTACCAGCATCCAATGGGCCATAATGTAAGCGGTAATTTAATTTCTCTCCAAATGTAAAAGCTGTATTTGAAATACTTTTAATCTCATAGGTTTTTGTAGTTTTTTCTTTGCTATCTGGTTTTTCAATGGCTGCCACACTGCTGGCAATTCCAGCGATGGCCAAAAAGAAAAGCATACTTATCTTGTTTTTCATAACACTTTGGTCTGTGCAAATGCTATACCAAAAATAATATGTTTTTTATAAATCAAATTTAATGCCTTGCGCCAAAGGTAAAACTTTACCAAAGTTTAGGGTATTGGTTTGCCTACGCATATAAGCTTTCCATGCGTCAGACCCACTTTCTCTGCCACCGCCGGTTTCTTTTTCACCACCAAATGCACCACCAATTTCTGCACCGCTGGTGCCAATGTTAACATTAGCAATACCGCAATCGCTACCCCAAGCACTTAAAAACTCTTCAGCTTCTTGCATGTGATTGGTAAAGATAGCAGAACTTAACCCTTGCTTAACGCCGTTTTGTAGTGCTATGGCTTCTTCTAATTCTGTATATTTTAATAAATATAAAATAGGCGCAAATGTTTCCGATTGTACAATTTGATATTCATTATTTGCTTCACAAATAGTAGGTTTTACATAACAACCACTTTCATATCCAACTCCGCTTAAAACCTCTGCACCACAAAGCACTGTTCCTCCTTCGGCCTTTAATTGTTCAATGGCTTTAAGGTAGGCATTCACTGCATCTTTATCTATCAAGGGGCCAACTAAGTTAGCTTCTAATGGATTACCAATGGTTAATTGGCCATAGGCTTTTACCAGCTTGTCTTTAACCGTTTCATAAATACTTTCATGAATGATGAGTCGGCGTGTGGTAGTGCAACGTTGCCCTGCTGTTCCTACAGCACCAAATAACACACCCACCATAGCCAATTCTAAGTTTGCATTGGGGGTTAAAATGATAGCATTATTGCCACCAAGTTCGAGCAATGCTTTTCCAAAACGTTGCGCCAAAGCAGAACCTACCGCTTTGCCCATGCGGGTACTTCCTGTGGCAGAAACGAGTGGTATGCGTTCATCGTGGCTCATCCATTCTCCAACTTGATAATCTCCGTTGATAAGGTTAAAAATACCTTCTGGTAAATTGTTTTCTTTTAATATTTGGGCCATTAAATTCTGACACGCAACTGCAGAAAGAGGCGTTTTTTCTGAGGGTTTCCAAATACAAACATCTCCACAAATTGCAGCCAACATGCTGTTCCAACTCCAAACGGCTACCGGAAAATTGAAGGCCGAAATAACTCCAACTATGCCAATAGGATGCCATTGTTCGTACATACGGTGATTGGGACGCTCGCTATGCATGGTAAGTCCGTGTAATTGCCGGCTCAAACCAACTGCAAAATCACAGATATCTATCATTTCTTGCACTTCGCCTAAGCCTTCTTGTAGGCTTTTTCCCATTTCATAACTTACTAATCTGCCTAATGGGTCTTTGTATTCGCGTAATAAGTTCCCATATTGCCTTACAATTTCACCGCGCTTTGGAGCCGGTATTTTACGCCAAATTTTATAGGCTTCTTCTGCTTTCAAAATTACGTTTTCGTATTCCTCTTTTGTTGTAAAAGATATGCTTCCAATTAATTTACCATCCACTGGGGAGTAGATATCTTTTTGTTTTGCATTAGGGTTTGAAAAATGCTGCTGCCCAGTTGATGTTCCTGCATTATGCGCAGAAATAGCTAGTTGGTTTAGGAAATTTGAGGTTGTTGCTGTCATATTATTTTAGCATTGCTTTGGCTACTTTGGGATCAATTATCTACGAAATTAAGCTAATTCTTGCCTAATTTTAAAATTTCACATTTCTCAGAAAATTCACTGGGTCTATGCTTCTAAGGTTAAGGGTAAAGCTCCATTTTTCGAAGAAATTATTCACTCCATTTAAATTCCAAGCTTCACTTATTGCATCACTTTGTGTTATGGGAATATGAATATAGGCTACATCTTTAAGTAATTCAATATAAATTCCACCTATATAATTGAATTTAGTTTCATGTGTTGTAGTATTTGTTATCGCATCGGTTTGGCTTAAACTACCTAACGACATATCCCCGTAAAAGCCAATGGGAACAGGCAATGGAAAGGGTAAGCTTAAGTTTAATCCTGTCATCCATTTGTCTGAGGTGCCAAGATTAACAAAGTTTCTAAAACCAGCATCTCTATTGAGCACCTGATGTGCCCAAAAACCAGGTAATCTGTCGTTACGCCCCATCATGGCTTCATCGTACATATAGTCG
>VEQB01000266.1 GCA_018883485.1 Bacteroidota bacterium | reverse complement strand
AAGAACTCTTGCCTGTTCCTTATTTTCATTTGGTATTTACCCTGCCAGATGCCATCAATGCACTTGCCATCTATTTACCTAAATGTGTGTATGAAACTCTTTTCGATGCTGCGTGGGAAACCTTGCAACAATTTGGTAAAAACAAAGGGGTGCAGATGGGCATGGTTTCTATCTTACATACTTGGGGTCAAAACTTAAGCTTGCATCCTCACTTGCATTGTATTGTACCTGGAGGTGGAATAGACAAGAACGGCAATTGGCAACACATAAGGGCCGATGGTAAATTTTTGTTTCATGTGAAAGCGCTATCTAAAGTGTTTAGGGCAAAGTTTTGCGATAAACTCAAAAAGGAAAATGCTTCTCAATACCAAAACATAAGAGAAGCCTTGTGGGAGAAAAATTGGGTGGTATTTGCTAAGAGGCCTTTTGGAAGTCCTAAGGCAGTTGTTGAGTATCTTGGAAGATATACGCACAAAATTGCTATTAGCAACAATAGAATTAAGGAGATAGGGAAAGACACAGTAAGCTTTACATACAAAGATTACAAGCAAAAAGCGCAGAAAAAAGAAATGACCCTTAGCCATGCCGAGTTTATCAGAAGGTTTGCACTGCACATACTCCCCAAAGGCTTTGTTAAGATTAGGCATTATGGATTCCTAAGCAGCACTTGGAAAAGAAAGAAGTTGAAAGTCTTACAGCAAAAATTAGGTATTAAATCTGTTGTAAAAGAAGCCGCAAAGCCAACCATTCTTCCCAAATGCCCGCATTGCAAAACTGGCAACCTGCGCACAATTTTGGTGTTCGACAAACGCGGGCCACCTTTATATTACATGGGCGATAGCCAAACTTCTATTCCCTATAAATCTTAAATTTATGGGTAAGGGAACTTATGTCTAAGGGTAAGAGATTTTAATCCATATCGCAAACATTAAGCATCAAACGAGGCGCTCTTACCTTGCCAAAACACTTCGATCAAACAAAGCCTCAAACGAAAAACCCATAATAAATTTTCTACTAGCTACCCAAGGTTCCGTTCAACCGGAGTTTATCTCATATGATTAATTATTTTTATAGGAATTCGATGATTTTCAATTCATGGCTTGGCCTGCGGCCACCACGAAACTCTAGCTGTTAGCAGGTCGTTGTTTATTTATTCTGTTCACCGAGCCTTTCAATCTTTTTCAACCAATTTTGTCTATATGTGTCTTTTGAAAGCCTTATTGGTCCAATTGTCGTTACGCTAACTGGACTTATACCACTAAACTGCAATGTCAATTTTTTCATTGCATTATTGCTTGGTTCTCTGTATATAAGCCAGTAATACCAAGCAGGTTGATCAAGGGTTGAAATAATTCTTGCAGATTTGTTTTTAAGTAATTTGTCCCACCATACAGAATTTTCTCTTTTCTGGAAAGCAAAACCTGGTAGAAAAACCCTGTCTATAAATCCTTTCATAATTGCTGGAATTGAACCCCACCATACAGGATAAATTATTACTAAATGGTCTGCCCATTTTATTTTTTCTTGTGCTTCAATTAAGTCAGGCTCAAGTTCAGTCCTTTTACGATAACCAAATTGCAAATTTGGATTGAATTCTAAATTTCGAATAATAATTTCTTTAACCTCTGAACCTGATGAAATTGCACCTTTTTTGTAGGCTTCGGCAAGTCCAAAGTTGAAACTTTCCTTGTCAGGGTGTCCATTTATGATAAGAATTTTCTTCATTTAATAGTCATTATTTTTTTTGCACGTCTACCTTTTTACAATGCCTGCTAACGGTTTGCCTTTAGTTTGCATTTGGATAAAAAGTTGTAAATTCCGAAGTAGAAACGGGTGACCTAAAACGTTTTGTAGGATTGTGGTCCTATTAGCTGCATTAGTCCCGTTTCACACTTTCGGACTTGCACGTACTAATTGGAATGTTGGGCATTGAGGCCCGTTAAAGGCGATAGCACAGCAAGTTTATTTTTTTTCCTTAATACGAATATATGAAAAATGTAAAAGAAACAGTAGGAATTGATGTGTCGAAACTAACTTTAGATGTTTTCATTCACACATTAAAAGATCACGCTCAATTTGAAAATAATCGCAGAGGTTATTTGAAAATCCTTAAATGGTTAAAATCTAAGCAAATAAGCCTAAATGAGGTATTGTTTTGCTTTGAACACACAGGGTGGTATTGCATTATTTTAAGCTACTTCTTAAAGGAAAATAGCTTAGACTATTGTTGTATTAACCCAATGGAAATTAAGCGCTCTATGGGCTTAAAAAGGGGTAAAAGTGACAAGGCTGACTCAAAAGAGATAGCCTATTATGCCTGGTTGAGGCGAAGTGAGTTGGTACCTTCAACCCCGCCAGCTAAAAACATCATCGAATTACAAAGAATGATGAGTTTAAGAGAGCAATTTGTAAAGCAGCAAACTGCGCTAAAGAACCTGCGAAAAGGAATGGAGCAAATTACTATTAAAGGTCAGCCAGATGCTTCCATAATGGCTTTGGATGACACATTAAGCCATTTGGAGTTTCAAATAAATAGGATTGAAAAGGCTATGGATGCACTCATTAAATTGGATCAACAGTTGAATAAAAACTATAAACTGTCAAAGAGTGTAAAAGGTGTTGGCCCAATTTTAGCTATTCAAATGCTGCTGCATACCCACAACTACAGCCGTTTTGCCAGTTGGCGTCAATTCTCTTCATATTGTGGATTGGTTCCTTTTCCCTATCAATCGGGAACAAGTATCCATGGGAGAGAAAAAACACATCCAATAAGTGACCGCAAAATGAAGAGCTTACTGTCAATGTCGGCTATTAGTGCAATTCAACACGATAAGGAACTTAAAAATTACTATTCAAAAAGAGTAGAAGAGGGGAAGCCTAAAATGGTTGTATTAAACATAATTCGCAATAAAATTGTAGCAAGAATTTTTGCAACTGTTAACAGAGGAACTCCTTTTGTTTCATTGAGTAATTTTGCGGCATAAAAAAATTAAGAAAAAGCTTGCTTTTGATCTTGGACGATTTGCGGCTAAAAGAAGTTGGCGATTTTGAAGTACAAACTTTCTTTTGAAAACCACATTTCAAATGTAAAACAAATTTTCATTAGAAGCACAATGAAGCCAATTTATTTTTAGCCGCTGTTATTGGCTGGCGGTCAACACAATGTTTAAATCTACTCGTCTTGCGTTTTGCAATTTTACATTTCGATTGAAATTTTCACCTTACCTCCAAGTCCCTTTTCCACAATGTCAAACAATGTTTTCAACGTCAAGTTTCCTCCATTGTTTTCTACCCTAGAAATAAAAGTTCTTTTTTTGTCAAGTATGTCAGCAAGTTGGTCTTGGGTTAAATGTTTGTCTTCACGTGCCTTACGCAACAACAAACCTATTTTAAAACTTTCAAACTCTCTGTCTAGTTCGTCTCGTCTTACAGTGCCCTTTTTTCCATATACAGAGTCCTTGATTTTTTTCCAGCTTTTAGTTTCCATTTTCTTTATTTTTTTGTTCGTAATATTCTTTCATTAAACTTATTGCTTTCGCTATTTCTTCTCTGGGAGTTTTCTGAGTCTTTTTCGTAAAACCATTTAACAATATAACCAGTTTTCCTTTGTCGAAAAAACAAAAAACTCTCCAAATATTTGTTCCTAATTGTATTCGTGCTTCATAGAGTCCTTTCGTCCCCTCCAATGATTTTAAATAATTTGTTGGTACACGTTCTAATGTTTCAATTGCCTCAATTATTTTATATATTTTGTCTTGAACTTTTTGAGGTTGCTGCAACAAGAAGTCTTCAAAATAATTTTTGTAGGATATAACTTCTCTAATTTTTTCCATGAGCACAAATGTAACTTATAAGTTACTATTTTCCAAATATAATTTGAATTTATTTTTCGGTCGATTTTTCAGCCGCTTGCCAATAACGTCAGAGTGTGAGAAAACCTCTCCACACTCTGTAGTGTAAAAGTATTAAAAGAAGTGTGATTAATCAAGATTTTGGG
>VEQB01000265.1 GCA_018883485.1 Bacteroidota bacterium | reverse complement strand
ATTCAAAATTATGCTAAAGGGCAATTATTAGATATTGGGTGTGGCAACAAGCCCTATTTTTCTTTATTTAAGGACAAAATTGATGCCTATGTAGGTTGCGATATTGTCCAATCAAGCAATAATTGTGTTGATATTGTTTCAGAAGCAACTAATATACCTCTTGAAGGAAATATATTTGATACGGTATTTTCGACACAAACAATAGAACATATAGGTGATTTTCAACTTATGCTAAATGAGGCTTATCGACTTGCAAAAAATGATGGAATATTCATTTTGGCAGGTCCAATGTATTGGCCACTTCACGAGGAGCCGTATGATTTTTATAGATTTACAAAACATGGATTTGCTTTTTCATTAAAGAAGGCTGGATTTGAAGTAATTGAGATTATACCAAATGGTGGAAAATGGGCACTCTTAGGACAAGTATTAATTCAAACATTACCTACTTGGCTTACATTTCCTAAGATTATGAAGCGAATACATAATGCGTTTTTTACATGGCTAGATAAAAAGTATTTCGATTCTAGTAATACAATGAATTATGTCGTAATTTCAAAAAAGATATATTAATCAATTGCAAGGGTGGGGTCCCTTTTGTTCGTCTATTACTTTGTAGTTGATTCTTTCATGATTTTTGAAAAGCACAAAAAATTGTTAAGCTAAATATTAATTATAATAATTCATTGTTGTATTTGCTTTTAACTGAGTGTAAACCTATTTTCGTAAAAAAATCTAGTCATGAAAAATGTTGCTTTAATTTTTTTAACAATTTTATTTTTAAACTTTTTAACCGTAAATGGTCAATTTCCAACCAATAGTTTTGCTGATAAAATTGATTTTGCAACAGGTTCTTCAATTCAAGGTATACAATCAGGTGATTTAAACGGTGACCGAAAGCCCGAGATTGTTACAGCTAATTTGGGTACTTCTAATATAATTGAAATCTTTTTGAACAATACAACCTTAGGAGGAATCAATTCAAGTTCATTCAGCACAAAATTTAGTTTAACTACTTTAAGCGCAAATCCCCTTAACGTTAAGTTGGCAGATATAAATAATGACGGAAGGCAAGATATAATTGTAGTATATAATTCTAGCACAAATAATCTTTTTTCAATTTTTTTTAACAACTATATTTCAGGGGTTTTTTCTTCAGCTTCATTTTCTAGGTTAGACTATTTTTCTGGAGGCACATTTCCTTCTGGTATTGCAATTGGGGACTTTGATTTGGATGGAAAGCAGGATATAGCGATTTCAAATTATGCTTCAAATAATATTGCAGTTTTTCGAAATGTATCAACTACTTCAAATTTTATTTTGGCTTCTGCGATAACATTTTCTACGGGAAATGGACCCAGTTCAATTGCTTCAGGAGATATTAATAATGATGGGAAGGCAGATATTGTAACGTCAAATTGGTTAGGAAATAGCATAACAGTATTGCGCAATACTAATTCAGTGATTGGTACTATTAACCTAACAAGCATTTCTTCCGGAAATAGTATTTCAACTCAAACAAATCCAAATTGGGTTAATATTTGCGATTTTAATTTCAATGGTTTAATGGAAGTGGTAGTTTCAAATTGGCAAAGTAATTCAACTTCTATTTTTGAAAATACTTCTACAACAACAATATCATTTAGCACCAGAGTAGATATTTCGGCAAGTCCATTTGGCAATCCACAAGTAAATAAGCTGGTTGATTCAGACGATGATGGAAAAATTGATTTAATACAATGTGTCGCCTCTAGCCCAATAGTTTATTTACTAAAAAACATTCATTCAACAGGCTTAGTTTCAAGTTCAAGTTTTTCTTCAAAAACTTCTTTTGGTGCAGGCTCAACACCAGTTGGTCTTGATGTGGTCGATTTGGACCTCGATTTTAGACCAGATTTAATTGTAGGGAATGCATCAGGTCAGTCCATTTCTGTTTTAAAGAATCGTATCATTACTTCGGAGCCAACTTTTCCTAGTTCAAATCTTCAAATCACAAATTCTTTAGCTGGAACGTTGGTTCAATTTACTAAAGGGAATGGAGCCAAACGATTGGTTGTAATCCGCTCTTCAAGCTCTATTAATCAATTGCCTATTGATAGTCAATGGTATTCGCCAAATGATACATTTTCAAAGGGCTCAAATATTGGAAGTAATAATTTTGTAGTTTATAATGATACTGGAAATCAGTTTTTAATTAAGGATTTACCGCAGGGGCAATCTTTTATTATTAATATTTTTGAGCATAATGGAAGAGGAGGGTTTAGTAATTATTTAACGTCACAATTTTTGACTGGAACTATATTTCTTGGAAATGCTTATTACAGCAAATCAACGGGAAATTTAAATGATACTGCTACCTGGGGACCTAATATAGATGGATCAGGTCCTTCTCCAAGCAACTTTAATTCACCTAATACTTTTTATAATATACGAAATAATTCTAATCCGACTATTTCGGGAAATTGGATTGTATTAGGGTCAAATTCATCAATATTTGCAGGTGATGGTTCAACTGCAATTAATTTACTTATTCCTTCTGGCTTTTCAATTTTTACAGATTCAATATTTTTCTCAAGAAATGCAACGGTGACAATTCAAGGTGGAATTGTTGTTAATAAGGCCAGATTTGATAGTTTGTCTACCGCACAGTTCACATTAGGCAATCAAAATATCCCACCCTTTAATTATTACAATTTAGTTTTGATAGGTGGTACAAAGACATTATTAGGTAATACTACTGTTAGAGGTACACTAGGGATGGTTGCCAATATTAATACTAGTAGTTCACTTTTAACTTTAGGAACCTCAAGTACTAATCCAGGGCAGCTCAGCAGGAGTTCTGGAATGATAAGCGGGAGGTTTGGAAGATGGTTTAGTGCTGCCACTAATGGTGCAAGTTCAGGCTTATTACCGTTGGGATTTGAATCTAATTACAGACCAGTTACCATTGAATTTACATCAGCGCCTACATTGGGCGGATTAGTTGTTGCAGAATTTATAAATACAAATCCTGGAAATGCAGGATTACCGTTATATGACTTTTCTACTAGCCCATTAGTGGAAGTAAATAAAGCTTCAAAAAATGGATTTTGGAAATTAGATAATCAAGGGATTGTTGGAGGTGTTTTTACTGTTACCATGCAAGGGACTGGTTTTCATGGAATTTCCAATGTAGGCGAACTTAGGGTTATCCGCAGAGCAACTGCTGGGGCATGGACACTACCTGGTTCTGCAATTTCTGGTTCTGGTACAGTTTCAGCTCCTGTTTGCAGTAGAACAGGCCAATCTCTATTTGGTGAATTTACAATTGGTGGAGATTCTAGTTCAAATTCATTACCTGTTACTTGGGGAGCTATAAGTGGCGAGAAAACTATGGAAGGTGCAGTAATTTATTGGGAAACTCATTCGGAATTCAATAATAGTCATTTTGAAGTTCTCAAGTTGGAGGAGGGTGGAGTCATGCAAATTATAGCAAAAATGAAAGCTAATAATTCGTTAATTAGCAGTAAATATTCATATATTGATAAAACTTTCATAAAAAGTGGACTATACCAAATTCGTCAAGTTGATTTTGATGGTCAAAGTACACTTTCAAAAACGTTATTTATAGAGGAAAATTCAAATAATGATGATTTACCCTCTTTCTCTCCAAATCCAGCCAAAGATGGATATATAGACTTTTTTTCCAATTTAAAATTTAATCGATTAATATTAATTGACTTAAGTGGAAGGGAATTTGAATTGGAAGTTATTGATGGTAGATGTGATGTTTCTCGACTATCAAGAGGAATCTATATGCTAAAAATTGAAAATTCAAATGCATTTAGTGAAAAACTTGTAATTCTTTAATTTGAAACTTATAATCCATCAAATCTGAAAGTGGGCTTTTTAAAAATATTGACTTTACGAGAGAAATTGCTTTTAGTTATAAGTCTTTTTCCTTGGCGATTTAAAAAGGTGTGTCCTGGATATTTACGAGAAATGAGTAGTGTTTCCATAAAG
>VEQB01000012.1 GCA_018883485.1 Bacteroidota bacterium | reverse complement strand
TATTAGTTCTGCTCCAGGTTCATATGAGTTACTTATGGATGAATTTAGTTTGATTTCAGATTATATTCAAGAAGAGAGTGGCTTTAGTGCAGAGATGATTATTGGCACAAGTTACGATGAGCAATTAGAAGATAAAATTGCCGTAACTATCATCGCTACCGGTTTTGAATCTGGACCAAAAATAAATAAAATAATTGTTGGTAATGTAGACGAAAGACCCTCAGCTTCCAATGCAATTGTTCCAAAGCCAATTATTGTTGATCCGACTGCTAATACTGTTCAAAATAGTTTTATTTCGCCCAATAAATTAACTATTCCACCGGCTGAGGTTCGTTTTAGTTTAGATGACGAAATTGTTGCTCCTAAACCAGAAGAAGTAGACCCAATGGACCTACGTTTGTTTATCGAAGATTCCATTGAGGAGGAGGAGTTGCCGCAAGAACCTATGATGGAATTAGAGTTTGAGCAAAACACTACAGAAACGCAAACCACTATCTTCGATCTAATGCAAGATAATAGTTCCGAAGAGCAGGAGAAGAAAATTGAAAAGCACATACAACGTATTAAGTCCTTAAAGGATTTAAACCTAAGTATTAAAACGCCTCAGGGATTACGAGATTTGGAAAAAGAGCCAGCTTATAAACGTAGACTAAAACGCTTAGATGAGGTGCCTCATTCTTCTGCTTCACAGGTATCGAGATTAAGTTTGTTTGATGACAATACGGGAAGACCAGAAATTAAAAGTAATAACTCATTTCTGCATGATAATGTAGATTAGAAATGAACCGCAATTTAAACGACGGAATCAATTTCTTTTCTAAACTCAATAATCGCCGCATGGCTAATGCGGTAAGGTTATATACCAGTTACCAACTTTCTCGCTTATTTAAAAGGCCCATTCATTGGGGTAAACCCATGGTAATGGAAATTGAACCCACTACCAGTTGTAATCTAAGATGTCCGCAATGCCCCAGTGGCCTGCGCGAATTTTCTAGAAATACAGGCATGTTAGATTTAACCTTGTATAAAAAGATTATAGACGAAATACATCCCGAGTTGGTGTATTTGATTTTATATTTTCAAGGGGAACCTTTTTTGAATAAGCAATTTTTAGAGTTTGTTAAATATGCTGCTGCCAAAAATATCTATACAGCCACCTCTAGCAATGCGCATTATTTTACAGATGAAATGGCTAGAGCCACAGTAGAAAGTGGCCTCGATAGGCTCATTGTTTCTTTAGATGGCATTACACAAGATACCTATGAAAAGTATCGTATTGGTGGTAATTTAGAAAAGGTGTTAGAGGGCACTAAACGATTGGTTTATTGGAAGAAGAAGTTGGGTAGTAAAACACCTCATATCATTTGGCAATTTATTGCCTTTAAGCATAACGAGCATCAAATACCAGAGTTGGAAAAGAAAGCCAAAGAAATTGGCGTTGATGAGTTAGGAATTAAGACTGCTCAAATTTACGACTACCAGCATACAGACGAGCTCATTCCAGAAACTGAAGCCTTAAGTAGGTATAAGAAAACAGAGGATGGTTATGTAATAAAAAATGAGTTGTTGAACCAATGTTGGCGCATGTGGCGCGGCTCTGTAGTTACTTGGGATGGCTTGGTAGTACCTTGCTGCTTTGATAAAGATGCCACGCATAGGTTTGGAGATGTGAGCAAAGAAAGCTTTGAGGCTGTATGGAAAGGCGAGGCCTATAATAATTTTAGATCGGCCATTTTGCGCTCCAGAAAAGAAATAGATATCTGTACCAATTGCACCGAAGGCACCAAGGTTTGGGCTAATTAGGTGATTCTTGCTACCCAAACTTGAATTTCCTATCTTGCAACTATGAAAATTCGAATTAAAGGAAATTCTGTGCGTTATCGCTTAAGTAAATCTGAGGTGGCATTATTTGGCGAAACAGGGTTGGTGAGTGAGCAAACCGAGCTATTACAAGGAACGTTAACTTATGAATTAAGACGAGCCTCCTGCGAAAATTTAACAGTAGAATTTTCAAATCAAACCATTCGTTTTCTGGTGCCAGAAACAATAGCATCATCCTGGGTTCAAACAGATGAAATTGGATACCAACACAAAATGAAATTACCTAATGGTAAAGAGGTGTTTTTGCTATTAGAAAAAGATTTTGTGTGTATCGACAATACTTTCGAAGACCAAAGCGATAATTATCCTAATCCTAATGCGGTTTGTTAAATGAGTAAAGAGGTAGAGAAAATTCCTAACGCAGAAAATCCAGAAACTTTGCTGGATCTTAAGCTTACAGAAGTTAAGGAGGTTGCTGCGGGTATACCTGCTGTGGTAAATGCCCTAAAGCATGTGTTTAGTGAAATGGGTCCTGTACGTGGCACAAAAGCGCTATTCAAGTTAAACCAAAAGGATGGATTTGATTGCCCGGGTTGCGCTTGGCCCGACCCAGATGATGAGCGTTCTGCTTTTGCAGAATATTGCGAAAATGGCGCAAAAGCCATTGCCGAGGAAGCTACCAGTAAGCGTTTAGATGCTGCTTTTTTTGCAGCAAATTCTGTATATGATTTATCTCTACTAAATGATTATGAAATTGGCAAAAAGGGTAGAGTAGCCCAACCTATGTTTTTGGCTAAAGGTGCTTCACACTACCAACCTATAAGTTGGGAATCTGCCTACCAAAAAATTGCAACTCATTTAAATGAATTGGCTTCACCAGATGAGGCTGTTTTTTATACCTCTGGCAGAACCAGCAATGAAGCTGCTTTCTTATACCAGTTGTTTGTGCGCGAATATGGCACCAATAATTTACCCGACTGCTCTAATATGTGTCACGAAAGCAGTGGCGTTGCCCTTAACGAAAGCCTTGGTATTGGCAAAGGCTCTGTTACTTTGGAAGATTTTTATGAGTCGGAAGTAATAATAATTTTAGGCCAAAACCCAGGTACCAATCACCCGCGTATGCTCACTGCTTTGCAAAAGGCTAGTGAAAATGGATGTACTATTATTTCTGTAAATCCGCTACCAGAAACAGGCTTATTGGCATTTAGTAATCCGCAAACAGTAAAAGGTGCTTTGGGTATTAAAGCTAAGCTTACCAATATCTTTTTACAAGTTAAAATCAATAGCGATTTAGCCTTGGTTCAAGCCATAGAAAAACGTTTGTTACTAGAAGAAGATAAGGCTCCTGGAACTGTGTTAGATGCTGCTTTTATTGGCAAGGAAACCCTTGGTTTCGACGATTTTCGCAATCATATTTTAAGGCAAGATATTGCATTTTTATTAAGCCAATGCGGTATTAGCGAAGCCCAATTTGAAGAGGTTATTGAGGTCTTAAAAGTAAAGAAAAAAATTATTGCCTGCTGGGCAATGGGTTTAACGCAACACAAGAATGCAGTAGATACCATTAAAGAAGTGGTTAACTTATTGCTTATGAAAGGCAGCATTGGCAAACCTGGCGCAGGTACTTGTCCGGTGCGTGGCCACAGCAATGTACAAGGCGATAGAACCATGGGTATTTATGAAAAACCTTCTTTGGCTTTTCTAAAACGCATTGATGATTTCTACCATTTTTCAACACCTAAACACCATGGGTATGATGTAGTAGATTGTATTCATGCCATGCACCAAGGTAAAGCCAAAGTGTTTATGGCTATGGGTGGTAATTTTTTAAGTGCAACGCCAGACACTACTTACACTGCCCAGGCTTTGAGGAATTGTAAACTAACCGTTCAAGTTTCTACTAAGCTTAATAGAAGCCATTTAATTACAGGTGAAGAAGCCCTCATTTTACCCACTTATGGAAGAAGTGATAAGGATATTATTGGAGGAATAGAGCAATTTGTAACTTGTGAGAACTCTATGGGTGTAGTGCAAATGAGTAAAGGTAACTTAAAGCCTGTAAGTAATGATTTACGAAGCGAATCTGTTATTGTGTGTGAACTTGCGCAAAGCGTATTGGCATCAAAGTCTGTTGTGCCTTGGAGCACTTATGCGCAGCATTACGATTATGTACGGGAGGCAATAGAAAAGTGTATTCCCGGTTTTGAAAATTACAATATTAAGGTGCGCAAACTGGGCGGTTTTTATTTGCCTAATAGCGCAAGAGCTAACCACTATCCTACACAAACAGGCAAGGCTAATTTTAATATAGCTCGGCTTGAACCTAATGCGTTAAAGTCTCACGAATTAATGATGATGACCGTTAGAAGTCATGACCAATTTAACACCACCATTTATGGCCTCGATGATAGGTACCGAGGCGTGCTTAATGAACGTAGGGTGATTTTTATGAATGAAGAAGATGCTAAAGAACGTGGACTAAAGCGGGGAGATAAAGTAGATTTATACAATTACCACGGTGGTGTAGAAAGGGTGGCGCACAATTTTATCGTAATACCTTTTTCAATTCCTCGGCAATGCACTGCCTCCTATTTCCCCGAGGCAAATGTTTTAGTGCCTATTGGAAGTGTGGCAGAAAAAAGTAACACGCCAACAAGCAAGTATGTGGTGATAGAACTTAAAATAAATAACCAAAACGCAACACTGGCCTAATTCCTATGCCATCCGTAAAGGGACTATTGTAAAACACAAAGGTATCATCTGGTATTTCGGTTGGCGTCCCTTCGCTTTGGTACCTATTTAAAGGAAGCGAAGCAAATATTCCAATAGAATAATCTATTAAAAATTTATTGCGGTAAATCTTTTGTTTACCCCAGGCAAAACCTAAACTAAGACCTTGTAGTTTTTCTTGGTAGTTCTTTGTTATATTAGTAGTTGTATCTGTTATATAATATTTATGGTTAATATAATTATATCTAATAAAGGGATTAAGGTATCCACCTTGCCAAGCCTTTTTGTTTTTCCCATAAATTCTATAATCTAAAGTATAGTACAAACCCTTGAAATCAGTTATTTTTTTATTCCCTCCGTTGGCATAAAAATAGGTATAGGCCAATACCTGTTGCATACTTTGATGAGAATTTAACCTCACTTCATGGGCTAGGTTCAAGGTAAGAAAAAGCGGACTTAACAAATTAATTTTTAGAGCATGTTTACGCGCTACAGAATCTGGATGAAAGCTAATTGTTCTTTGGGCATTTGAAGGCAATACAAACCAGCAAAAACAAATTAGTATATAGGTTCTAAGTTTGTTCATACTAGTACCTCCATCCAATGTTTAAACCGCCTCTAACCCAAATGCCGTTGATAGGGCCTAACCAATCTGGTAAACTTACGCTTCCGTTACCTTCATCTATTGCGCCAAAATTATAAGAAGGTCCAAAGTAAATTTCAGAAGTAAGATGTTTGCCAAACAACCATTTTCTACCCCCTGTAAAGCCTACACTTAGGGTATTAAATGTTCCCCCAGCTCTTGGTACAGTAATGTATTGATACTTAACAAAAGGTTCAGCAAAAAAACTCTTTACAAACACATCATGAAAATAGCTGCGATACCCAACTCCAATTCCGGTTACTAAAATATCGTTTCCGTATGCAAAATTTGCTATATAGCCAAATGTGCAAACCGACTTATCGGTATCAATAAATCGCTCATATTGCAAAGAAAGAGAACCAACACTCAGCGATAGCGGGTTCCATTTTATATTCTTGCCATAGTCACTTTTATACAAAGATTCTCTTCCTTGCGCCAATAAGTTAAAGGAGTATAAACTGATTAAAATAATTAGCACAATTTTTATCTTCATGGGTTTAGCTTAAAGCCTCTTAAGAATTCTTGTATCCCCATGCGTTTTTTTGATTCTTGTTGCACCTCTAATAAGTGTATCCAAGCATCTGTACATGCCATGCGCAAATAGGTTTTGCCATCAGTTTCTATTTGCCCTATTTCTGCTTTTTGGATGGGTGAAGCGCTAGCCTTATAAACTTTCACTATTTTGCCATTAAGTTGCGTAAAAGCAGCAGGGTAGGGGCTCATGCCGCGTATCAAGTTCAATATTTTTTCACTGCTTTGATCCCAATGTATTTCGCAATGCGACTTAAAAATTTTAGGAGCTGTTTTACTAGAGTCGTTTCTTTGAGGAGTTCCATTTATTTGCCCGTTTTCAATGAGTTGTAACGACTCTAACATCACCTTAGCACCTAAATTCATTAATGTATCATGCAATTCTCCTGCTGTAGTTTCTAAACCAATTGGCGTTTTAGCTTGTAATAAAATATCTCCGGTATCAATTTCATGCTTTAAGAAAAAAGTACATACACCACTTTCTTTTTCTCCATTTATAATGGCCCAATTTATGGGTGCTGCGCCTCTATAATCTGGTAACAAGGAAGCATGTAAATTAATGGTGCCAAACTTGGGCATTTGCCATACCTCAACTGGCAACATTCTAAAAGCTATTACAACTTGTAAGTCGGCTTTTAATACCCTTAACGCTTCTAAAAATAAGGGGTCTTTTAATTTGGTGGGCTGTAACACCGTTAAGCCTTTTTCTAAAGCATATTTTTTTACAGGTGATTGCTGCATTTGCAACCCTCTGCCTGCAGGCTTATCTGGCGCAGTTACTACGCCTACAACGTTGTAGCCAGCCTCTACTACAGCCTTTAAACTAGTTACTGCAAAATCTGGTGTGCCTAAAAAAACTATGCGCATCGTTAAATTCCCATTTCACTAAGCACATGATCTGCTTTAGCTACTTTCTTTAATACCCAAAGTACATAACGAATATCTACTGCCACAGAGCGGCTATAAGCTTCATTCCATGCATAATCATTGATAGTAGCCGTATAAGCACGGTCAAAGTTAACGCCAACTAAATTGCCATCGGCATCCATAACAGGCGAGCCGCTATTGCCGCCAGTGGTATCTAAATTGTATAAAAAGTTAATTGGCAAATCGTTGAGTGCTGGATGCATATATGGGTCAATATCTTTAGCCGCATATAGTTCTTTTATTACAGCAAGTAATTCGTAATCCTTATTGTCTTCTTTCTCAATAACTCCACCTAAAGTTGTAAATGGTGCGTTGTATTCTCCATCATTAGGATTGTACCCTCGCACATAGCCATATGTAAAACGTAAGGTGCCATTAGCATCTGGTATAAACTGCTTTTGTTTAAAGGCATTTTTTGCATCTGCATAACGACCCAATAAACCATTTAAGCTTCCTTCTCTTATCTTATCAACGGCATCTGCTTCGTTAATTTCCTTGTTTAAAGGATTGGCAAATGCCACAAAGGGATCCTTTAAACCAAACACGGCTTTGCTACTATCCGCAAGTAGGTTCAACATAAATTTGCCATCCGTAATTTTAGTTTTTGCAAACCAAGAATTTATTTCTTTGGCTCTTGCTTCGCTGCTTGGAAATTTCTTTACAAAATCTTCAATTGCTTTTACTTTGTTTGAACCACTCAACTGTGAAGCATCTTCAATCAATTTATGTATGGCTTCTTTCTCAAAGGCAATATCCATATTTCCGGCTAGCCTATTGTATAAGTTTTTTAGGTTTGGTATTTGTTTGCTTAGAAATGCAGCTTGTTCTTGTTTAGATTTAACTTCGTTGAAAGCTGCTTTATAGTTGTCTATGGCTGCACCCATTTGTAAGGTTGGCGATACATTATAAATAAAATCGAAAAACAAGTTGCGAGGTGCTTCACTAATAATAGGCGCGTATAATTTATTAATGTCGGCAACCACACCACCATATTGAGATTTAAGGTCCTTATTAGCTTGAATGAAGGCATTCATTTCTGCCTCTTCTGTTTTCTTTTTCTGGGTTAAGCCAACTCTTCTAAAGCCTTGTAATTTGCCTTTATAGTTTTTAGTAACATTAGCCAGTTGTTTTATTTTGCCTGCGTATTTAATTTTTAAAGATTCATTGCCTTCACTCAATGCTTCCATTTTGGCTATTTGCCAATCATATAAATCGCTAATGTATTTAAGCATGTAAGATTCGTGGTATTCGTAAAAAGCCGCAGGTTGGTTGCGAAAGGTTCTTCCAGGATAACCAAGTATAAAAACAAAATCATTTTCATTAATGCCTTTCACATTAACTTTTAAAAATTTCTTAGGTTGGTAAGGTATATTGTTCTTGTTGAACCCAGCTGGTGTTCCATCTGGCGCAACATACGCGCGAAGGAATGCAAAATCGCCACTGTGGCGCGGCCAAACCCAATTGTCTTTTTCTCCACCATATTCACCAATACTTCTAGCGGGTACATAAACCAAGCGAACATCTTTTAGCAATTGGTACCTAAACAAAACATACGTTTTTCCTGTAAACATTTCGGATACCTCACATTGTAATCCAGGATTGGCTTTATTTTCTTTTTCTGTAATGGCTTTAATATTGGCAGCTATCATACGCAAGCGCTCCACTGGGTCGGCAGTACTTTGCGTGCCCATTAAAACATCCGAACTTACATCTGCATAGCTAGCTGTAATTTTGCAAACCAAACCTTTGGCTTCTACTTCTGCCGCGCGGTCTTTGGCTAAAAATCCAGTATTGATATAATTGTTGATGGTATCTGAAATAGCAGCCACGAAACCAAAAGCACAATGGTGGTTAGTAACTATAAGTCCATCGTTGCTAACAAATGAGCCAGTGCAACCACCAACGCGTACTATGGCGTCTATCTGACTTATTCCATTTGGATTATACAAGGCCAAGGGGTCCATGCGTAATCCCGCTTTTTTAAGGTCGAGGTTTTTTAGTTCAGATAAGGGAAACATGCCTTCATCTGCTTTGTGGTTGCTAAAAAGTAGCCAAGCAAAACAGGCGGTAATGGTTAATAATATTCGCTTCATTGGGCGAATATAGGAACAAATTTTCTTTCCAGCCAGAGGGCATTGGTTAAGATACATTGCTCGGCATTCTGCAAATCAATAGGGGTGCATGATTTTTCTATTACACTATGCTTTTCCATAAATACTTCTCTACCAATACCAGCAATGCATCCATCGCTTAAAGGTGGCGTAAACCATTGCTGCTTTGCTTGCCAAAAAATATTGCTAGTGGTAGATTCTATAATATGGTCATTTGTATTTAAAATAAGTGCCTCTTCCCAGCCTTGCTCTTTGGCAAAAATACTGGCCATCACATAAATTAAGGCATTGCCACTTTTAAGATTGGCCAAAACTCCTGGCGCCTTGGTTTGCTCCGAATACAACCCAACCTTAATAGGTAAGTCTAATTTAAAGTGTTGGTTATTAACAGAAACAATATTTTGGTAATAGCTTAAGTTTGGATTTTGGGGCAAATAATTTCCAGAGCCATTGCGGCAAACGGTAAAACGGATGCGGTAAGCAGGCGAAGAGGTGTTTTGCCTAATCCATGACACTAAATTTTCATCAATTTTTTGCTCGAATTCTGCAAAGCTAAGACTAGGTTCAGGCATTTTTAAAATGGTTAAACCCCTTGTTAATCTAGCATAATGCCGCTCAATATGCCTAACAGAAGTTCCATTATGAAACATGGTTTCAAAAAGGAGATCTCCATATTGTGCAGCTCTTTCCATAAAATGATTTTTTCGTAAAGGTAAAAGCATAGATTTGCGCCTCCAAATCTATTTTTTTTAAGAAATGAAAACTGCTTATATTGTATCTGTAGCCCGCACGCCAATTGGCGCGTTTAACGGTGCTCTAGCTCCACTAACTGCTCCTCAATTGGGAGCCATTGCCATTAAAGGCGCTTTAGAAAAAGCGGGCGTTGCCCCTACTATGGTAGATGAAGTATTTATGGGAAATGTGGTTGCTGCCGGATTAGGTCAAGCACCTGCTACCCAAGCCATGATTTACGCCGGCATTCCAAATACAGTTCCTGCAACTGTGATTAATAAGGTTTGTGCCTCTGGTTCTAAAGCCATTATGTTGGCGGCACAAAGCATTATGATGGGTATTAATGATGTTGTTATTGCAGGTGGTATGGAAAGTATGAGCAATATCCCTTACTACTTAGATAAAGCAAGAAATGGTTACCGTTTGGGTCATGGTACCATTATAGATGGCATGGTAAAAGACGGTCTTTGGGATGTTTACAAAGATTACCATATGGGCAATGCGGCAGAAATGTGTGCAAGAGATTATAAGATTAGCAGAGACGATCAAGATGCTTTTGCCATTGAGAGTTATACACGCGCTCAGAATGCTTATAAAAACAATGCTTTTGCAGCCGAATTGGTTTCCGTAGAAATTCCAGTTCGTGGTAAAGAAGCAATGGTGGTAAAAGAAGATGAAGAATATTTAAAGGTGAATTTTGAAAAGTTAAAAACGTTGAAGCCAGCCTTTGAAAAAGAAGGAACCATTACTGCTGCAAATGCTTCTAAATTAAATGATGGCGCAAGTGCCTTGTTAATTATGAGTGAAGAGAAGGTAAAGGAATTGGGTTTAAAACCATTGGCTAAAATAGTAGCTTTTGCAGATGCTGCACATGCGCCAGAATGGTTTACTACTGCTCCTTCTTTAGCTATTCCAAAAGCTTTAAAATGGGCTGGTATAGATATTAAAGAGGTAGATTATTTCGAATTAAACGAAGCTTTTTCAGTGGTTGGTTTAGTGAATAATCAAATCCTTGGTTTAGATAGCAAAAAGGTTAATGTTTACGGTGGTGCTGTGGCTTTGGGTCACCCATTGGGTAGCTCTGGTTCTCGCATTGTAGCAACTTTAACAAGCGTTTTGAACCAAGAAGGTGGCCGCTATGGTGTTACTGGAATATGCAATGGAGGCGGAGGCGCTTCTGCTATAGTTCTTGAAAAAGTTTAATACCAGTTTGTAACCTTTATCGTTAGCAGCACATGAGATTAAGGTTATTATTCCTACTACTTTTTTCTGCCGCTTTTGTTAAAGCACAGAAAATTGATTCTACCAATCTAAGCGATTTACAAGATTATGAACTTCGCTTGGCTGGCTTAGGCGAGCAAATGGTTAGAAGTTTTGATGAGGAAACGCGCGTTACTTGTGGAAAGAATTTTATCATGCAATTTTCAAGAGCCCTTCGTGTGGAGGGCTCTTTTTATTACCCTTTCGATTCGCTTAAAAATGTGATGCGGCTCACCTCCCCAGACGGGCTTTTTCGCATTTTTACATGGAATGTAGCCACCAATGATGAAAAGTTTAGGTATTTTGGTGTGGTGCAAATGAATCCAGAAATGCTTAAAAAGCTAAACAAGGATATGCCGCTTTATAATTCCTTTTATCCGCTTATTGATAGAAGCGATAGCCTTGCTAGTTTTTTGTATACCGAAACAAGTGCAGATAGATGGTACGGTGCTACCTACTACAAAATTATTAAGTCTACACACAGCAAGCGAGATTACTATACGCTCTTAGGTTGGGATGGCTCTGGAGATAAAACAAATAAGAAAATTGCGGATGTAATGTTCTTTAAAGAAGGTAAGCCTCGCTTTGGCGCCCCTATATTTGATTTAAAGCGAAAAACAGTTTTTTATAGAATGGTTTTTGAGTTTAATGATAAGGCTAGCATGACCCTTAGATATGAAGAGAAAAGAAAATATCTTATCTATGAAAACTTAGTGGTAGATAAGCCAGGTAATGAATATTCCTTTGAACATTATTTCCCAGATGGCTCATTTGATTATATGATTTGGAACAAAAAAGGCCAATGGGAAAAACAACCAAAACAATTAGAAGTGTTTGAATAAAGTAGCTACTTTATTGCCGCCCTCCTCAACCTATCATTAATGGCTCTGCCCAAGTCTTCTTCGGGTAGTAATGTTGCAATAATTATTTTTTGGTTCAAGGCATCTGCTTTTCTTATAGCTGCAAATAATTGTTGTGCGGCCTCGGCATAATCACCTTTTGTAGAAAGTAAAATTTGCTGTGTTATTGGAATCTTAGGATGGGATTTATTAAAACCAATAAAAGCCATTTCTTCATAGCTAACTTGGTCCAAATGATTTTCTGCGGCATCTAAATACAAAGGTGTTTTTGGTGCATAATGTCGGCTTAGCATACCTGGTGCTTCCGGATTTTCATTATTAATTAGCCCAGCCGTATCCAGTTTTTCTCCTAATACCTTTTCTATGGATTCAAGCGACAATCCGCCTAAGCGCAGTAATTTTGGTTTTTCTGAGGTAAAGGAAACAATAGTAGATTCTAAACCTATTTGGCAAGGGCCACCGTCTAATACCCCTCCAATACTTTCTCCAAATTGTTGGTACACGTGTTGCGCGGTGGTTGGACTCACACTTCCAGATTTATTGGCACTGGGAGCTGCAACCGGGAAATCAAGTTCTGCTAAAAGGGCTAAACATAGCGAATGATTTGGAATGCGAATAGCCACAGTAGAATGCCCTGCCGTAACAATATCTGGTATTAGGTTGCTTTTAGGTACTACAAAAGTGATGGGGCCAGGCGAAAAAGCTGCTGCTAATTTTAAGGCTTTTTCTGGTAACTCAATGCCCCAAGTTTTAAAGCGTTCTAAAGAATTTGAATGTAATATAAGCGGATTAAATTGAGGTCTATTCTTAGCCTGATAAATTTTTGCCACAGCATCTCCATCAAAGGCATTTGCTGCCAATCCATACACAGTTTCTGTAGGGATTGCCAGCAAATCGCCCTGATTTAAAATAGCTGAAGCCAAAGAAAAATCAGTAATAATCATACCTGTTAATTACAAAATAAGTGCTTTTAAACTTGAATCTTGCAATATCTTTTGGTTTGAAAAATATTAATCAAAATGGCTAAAAGCTAAAAGCTAAAAGCTAAAAGCTAAAAGCTAACCGCTAAAAGCCAACCGCTAACTACTAACTAAACCTCGGCGATACTACCAACTCTTTTGAGCCTGGTGTGTATACATAAAATCCTTCGCCAGATTTTGCTCCTAAAATGCCAGCAGTAACCATATTTACCAATAGCGGACTTGGGGCATATTTAGTGTCACCTAAGCCTTCATACAATACATTCATAATGGCTAAACAAACATCTAAGCCAATAAAATCTGCTAATTGTAATGGTCCCATTGGATGCGCCATACCCAGTTTCATAACTGTATCTATAGATTCTACAGTTCCCACACCACTTTGCAAACAAATGATAGCTTCATTAATCATTGGCATCAAAATACGATTGGCAATAAAGCCAGCATAATCATTAGCTTCTGCAGGTATTTTGCCTATTGCTTTAGATAAATTAACCACCGCTAAACTAACTTCTTTTGAAGTTTTATAGCCATTAATTACTTCTACCAATTTCATTACTGGAACTGGATTCATAAAATGCATACCTATTACTTTTTCTGGGCGCTTTGTAACGCTTGCAATCTTTGTAATAGAAATAGATGAAGTATTAGAAGCTAGTATGCAATGTGCAGGCGCGTACTCATCAATTTGTTTAAAAATATCTAACTTAATATTAATGTTTTCACTTGCCGCTTCAACTATTAAATCTGCACTTGCACTGGCTTCCTTTAAACTGGTAAAAGTAGTAATATTAGCCAAGGTTGCTGCTTTGGTTTCTTCGCTAATACTTCCTTTGCTTACCATGCGATCTAGGTTTTTTCCTATGGTTTCAATCGCTTTTTTCAATTGTGCTTCATTTACATCTATAAGGTTAACCTTATAATTGTGTTGTGCAAATACGTGGGCAATGCCATTTCCCATGGTGCCCGATCCTATTACTGTTATGTTCTTCATGTCTTAAAAATTGCTGCGCAAATCTATAAAAGGATGTTAGATAAAAAAGCCTTTCTTCAACCAAAAACATCAAAACTTTGTCTTATGTTTGAATATTAACTTATGAAGAAATTTATTCTCTTGTTTTTTAGCTTGTTAGCCCTAGAGTTGCAGGCGCAAAATACGCATTGTCCAACGGTATTATCACCAGAAAATTTGCAATGGCTACGTAGTTTTCAGCAACAATTGGATCAAAACGGCTTACCTGCTGCAAATGTAAACCCAGTTTATGTGCCTGTTAAAGTGCATATTGTTGGCAATAACGAGGGCAAAGGCTATTACAATGTAAGTTCTCTTATGCGCGCCATGTGCGATTTAAATGCAGATTTTGAGCCTGCTGGCATGCATTTTTATTTAGCAGGCGATATAGATTATATAAATGATAATGATCTTTACGTGGGCAATAGCGATGCCATTTGGTTTAGGTCAGAAGATTACAAAGATCCTAGGGCGGTAAATGTTTTTTTTCATGGTGCAGGCAATCAATGGTGTGGTGTGTATTTTCCGGGTGTCGACGTAGTTTTTGTGTTAAATAGTTGCCAAGGACCAAATGCTACCACCTTAACACATGAGTTAGGGCATTTTTTTAGTTTGCCACATACTTTTTCTGGTTGGGAAAATAATAATGAGCCTTTTGATGTAGAGCGTTTAGATGGCAGCAATTGTAGAACTGCTGGCGATGGTTTTTGCGATACCAAAGCAGATTACGTGAGTATACGCTGGGGTTGTCCTTTAGCTTGGAATTTGAAAGACCCAACAGGTGCTTTTTTTAAACCAGATAGTTCCATTTACATGAGCTACTCTTCAGATAATTGCCAATCTAGATTTAGCCAAGAACAAATGGCTGCCATGAATGCCAATCTTAATAGCAGAAATATAAGTAAGGCAACGGCTGATACAAGAGTTTTGCCCGAACCTAAAAAACGTTTTCCGTTAAACGGTTCTCAGAATCAAAATCCTGAAGGCGTGCTCTTAGAATGGGAAGCTGTGCCTGGGGCTTTTGCCTACCATGTGCAAATTGCACGCTTTGGCGATTGGAATTTCTTAAATTATGATGCCTTGGTATTTGATACCACTGCGGTAGTTAAACTCTTTGGCACTTGGGAATATGCTTGGCGCGTTAAAGCAATTACCGCTGCAAATACCTGTGGAAGCTTTGGTGTTGTAGATACTTTTTCTACCAAAGAAATTCCAGCTGGAATAGTGCAGCTAGAGCCAGATATGCCAGTATCGGTGTATCCAAATCCAGTAAGTATCAATGAAAAGGTTTTGTTAAAAGTAAAACAAAAAACAGTACTAAATTTAAGTGCTGTAAATGGAAAAGTTTTGCAATCTTTAGTGCTTGAACCCAATGAAGCTTACGAGCTACAATTACCCGATGTTGGTGTTTACTTTTTATTAATGCAGCAAGAACAAGGTTTAAAGGTTAAAAAGTTAGTGGTTAGATAATGAACTTTTTTGCGCTTTAAATAGCTTCATCAAAACTCTTTAAACTGGCCTCATCTTCTACCACTATTTTAAGTACTTGTAAAGAAGTTAATATGCGCTGCAAGGAGCGTTCTCCATTTTGGTAACTTGTTGCAATAGCTGTAAAATCTTTTGGATGCAAACAAGATAGCAAGGGCTCTAAAGGCTTGCTAATACAGCCACTCAGCGCTACACTGCATTGTAGGTTCAAACAGGCCTCTGTTAATTGTTTAATGTGCTCTTGCTGGAGTAAAGCATAATCACAACCTAAAACTAAAATTGCGTTTTCTGTGCCTAATTTTAAAAAACTTAGTATAGCACCTAACGGACCCGCATCTAAAAATTCTTCGGCATCATGCATTTGTTTTAAACTTGGGTCAAACCAATTGCTTTGGCCAATTTTGCACGAAATAACTACTTCACTTACCAAAGGTGTTAGCATTTTATTTATCCATAAATATTGTGGTAAGCCATGGTAATCTATCAATGCTTTTGGCCTTCCCATTCTGCTGCTTTCTCCTCCGCAAAGTATAAGCGCGGTAAGGTTTGTAATAGGTTTTTCTAGTTTTTTTGTTGTTTGCGAAAGCAATGATTTTGCACTAGCTGTTCTTTGATTTGTAATGCCATAAACTTCGCAAGCTTCTTTCAGTAAATAGTCTCTAATTACTAAATATATTTCTTGTTTGGATTCAAGTTGCCATTGCTTTAAACAATGGTTTAACATGGGTTCAAAGCCTTGTTGTTGTTTATATTCTAGCTTGCCAATTTCATCTATAATTATTTCATCATATTCCTTGGCAAATGCTTTTTTTAATTCGGTTTGAGCCAACTCAAAACTTGCTGTTAAAAAGCTAAATCTGCCAATATGTTGTAAGTTTTCTTCTGCATAATCTGGCGCATACACCTCCAAGGGTATAATGGTATGTAAACTAGAAATGTATAGTTTTCTCTTTTGTGCTAAGTCGGGCATAAGTATGGCAAATGCCTTTGGCCTATGTTGTAACCAATGCCATATAGAAGTAGTTTTTCCACTTCTAACGGCATCGCTTAGTATGGTTAATTTAGCTAGCCTCTCCATATAAATTTAGCGCAAGCATTACTTCCATGTAAAACCAAATTTTTAATAGTCCTTTTTTTTGCCGACCTGCATATTTCCATGCAGCTTTGCTTTGTATAGCGGTGGCTTGCATTTGTAAACTCACGGCTTTAAAAAGGTTGCCTTCTTTTGCCTTAGAAAGTAATTTGTGTAATAAGAAAGTTAAGATAGGAATTACTAAAAAATACAATGCCAAGAGTATACTAATGGTTCTTAGTAGCACGTAAACTCCTTTTCCAAAACTTCCTTCAGTTAGCCAAAAACTAAAGGTAATAAAAGCAAGCATTATGGCCAAACCAAGGTATTTGGGTAATTTCTTTTTCTTTTTTTCGGGTTGAACCCATGCTGTATCTGCTTCCATTATTTTTGGGAGCTTACTATAAATTTCTTCTAAGTATTGAGGTAGAAAATATCCTTTTGACCCTAAAAAGATTCCCCAAAAAAAGTAGATGCCACTGTAAATGCTAATTAACCAAAAGCTGGCAGAAAAATCTTGAGGTAAATTAAACTCTTTTGCAATGCCCAATGCCATAGCGTCTATAGCTTGCCACAGAGATTTGCCATACAATAGGGTGGCTAGTAAAAATTTTTGTAGGGCAGATTCTAGCATGGCCAAGGAGGCAAATAACACGCAGGTTAGCCAATTTCGTCCTATTAATCCTAATAATAAAAAGGCCAGTAGTCCCTGAAAACCAACGGCTATGTAAGCGGGTAGGGGGGCGTGCGGACTCACAGCAAATTTAATTGCCATTACCACCAAGGTAGCTTCAATAATTTGGTACGGTTTGTGCTTTACCACAAATGCCAATAACAGCAGAATAATACAAGCAAGCCCTCCAACCACAAAGCCTGGAAAGGAAAGTCAGATAGCGTGCAATAATCCACCTAATCCACTTTCGCAAAAGACCAGAAGTGCAATAAGGTTTATTTATTGTGAAATAGGTTGTTTTTTAAATTTTTGTTTAATTTAACCACTCAAATCTAATCTAAGGAAAAAAGTCTTTGCATTTTATGTTGTAATTG
>VEQB01000264.1 GCA_018883485.1 Bacteroidota bacterium | reverse complement strand
GTGCAGCACCTTATCTACGGCAATTTTTACGCAATCTGCGGGAGTTCCGCTACACTGGTAAGCCGCTATATCACCATACATCTTGGATTTTTCTAACCTTAAGGGTTTGCTAATAGTAACTGCATGTCCCATGGCACTTTGGGGGCTATCTGGAGCAACCACCACTACATCCCCCAGGTGTTTTACAGCTTCTACCAATGCTCTAATGCCTGGTGCGCCAATGCCATCGTCATTACATACTAATATTAGTGGTTTATCACTCATGTTTTATATTTATTAAAATGGGATAGGGCCAGTTGGTTCAGCCCCTTCATCTTCTTCATTTAGTTTAGAACTTATAGTAATAAAGCCAGGTACATCTTTCAGTGCTCCTGTATTAATGGAACCATAGGTGTCTTCGTTTAAGTCTGTAAATTTAGTGAAATCACTTATAAACCTAAGTCTAATATTCTCAAGAGCCCCGTGACGGTTTTTAGCAATCATAATTTCTGCTTGCCCCATGGTTGGTTCACCATCTTCCCAGTCATTAATTGAGTAATATTCCGGTCTGTAAATAAACATTACCATATCGGCATCTTGTTCAATTGAGCCAGATTCCCTTAAGTCTGAGAGCATGGGTCTGTTGGAGCCACCTGTTCTGCGTTCTGTCATACGACTTAACTGCGAAAGGGCAATAACAGGCACATCTAATTCTTTGGCCAAGGCTTTTAAGGAGCGAGAGATATAACTTACTTCCTGTTCACGATTACCATTTTTTGCATTGGCATCATCGCCACGCATTAATTGAAGGTAATCTATCAATACCATTTGTATATTGTTTTGTTGTTTTAAGCGCCTGCATTTGGCGCGGAGTTCAAAAACAGATAGGGCAGGAGTGTCGTCAATAAAAATAGGAGCTTCGCTAAGGCGTGCAATTTTAGAGTTAAGTTGCGCCCATTCATAGTCTTTTAATTCACCGGTTCTCAGTTTATGTCCATGAATTTCTGCCTCAGAGCTAATCATCCTACTTACCATTTGTTTGTTTCCCATTTCTAAAGAAAAAATGGCAATACCTCTGGGTGGTTCATCTTCGCCTAAGCTTTCTAGAGAGGCATTTCTGGCTACGCTTAAGGCAAAGGCGGTTTTACCCATACCTGGGCGGGCAGCTACAATAATTAAATCTGATTTCTGAAAACCAGAGGTGATTCTATCTAATTTAGTAAATCCGCAAGGCACCCCTGTAAATTTTCCAGTCTTATACTTTAACTCTTCAACATCTTTTAAGGTATCAATAATTACCTTTTTCATGCTTTGCATAGACTTTTTGATATTTCCTTGGGAGAGTTCAAAAAGTTTACGTTCGGCACTGTCTAATAAATCAAATGCGTCAGAATTGTCTTCAAATGCTTCGGTTTGTATTTCGCCGGATATGCGAATAAGCTCTCTTTGCAGAAATTTCTCTGCCACAATGCGCGCATGGTATTCTATATTAGCCGCAGAAGCTACCCTATTGGTAAGTTGAGTTATATAATATGCACCACCAACAATTTCTAATTGCCCCTTTTTTCTTAACTCGGCAGTTACCGTTAAAATATCTATAGGTTGGGCATTTATTGCCAATTCCCTTATAGCTTTATATATAATGGTGTGGGCTTCTTTGTAAAAACTATCTGGTAGGAGTATTTCCCCTATTTGTGTAATTGCATGTTTTTCTAGCATCAATGCTCCAAGCACTGCCTCCTCTAGTTCAATAGCTTGGGGTGGCAATTTAGAACCATCCAATAGCAGGCTCGTAGGAGTTGTTGCTTTTCTTCTTCTTGTATTCGTTTTATCTTCAGCCATACTTATTCTAACAGATTCGAAAGATAGTCTTTAACTTATATATTTGGATAATAATTTTAGTTTTCAACAGGCATAATTATTTGGAGAATAACTTGTGAATTTCTATTTGTCAAGATTGCATTATCCTGTTAATCATATTTCATCTTTTCCACAGGTAGTATAGGTTCAGACCTTTAACTTGTTGAGCTACATAGCTCGCGATTAAAAAGAAAAGAGACCTTCAATTTTTTTTCACAAGAATTGGGAATAATTTGGTTTCTTCGTTTGCTAAGAAAATTTAAAAAGTGCCAGCAGATAGTATCATG
Organism: Bacteroidota bacterium; assembly: GCA_018883485.1. Taxonomy (GTDB): domain Bacteria; phylum Bacteroidota; class Bacteroidia; order UKL13-3; family UKL13-3; genus B1. Next base: position 1,892 of record VEQB01000264.1, on the reverse strand, counting down.
GAATTTGAGAAGTTGATTAATGAGCTTAAAGGGAAAAAGTTTAAGCCTGTTTATTTGCTTCATGGAGATGAATCTTATTTTATAGATGAGATTATTAATTATATTGAAGAGCATGCGCTTACCGAAATGGAAAAAGCTTTTAACCTTTCTGTTTTGTATGCGCGAGATGTTGAAATAAATGCGGTGATAGAAAGTGCCAGAAGATTTCCAATGATGGCTAATCACCAAGTAATTATTGTAAAAGAGGCGCAAGCCTATAAAAAATTAGATGATTTTGAGGCTTATTTTGAGAAGCCTGTTCCAACAACCATTTTGGTAATTGCCCTAAAAGGTAAGAAAGTAGATGGAAGAAGTAAATTGTTTAAGGCCGCTCAAAAGTATGTTTGTTTTGAAGCCAAGAAGCTTTATGAAGATAGTGAATTGCCGCGTTGGATCAAACAGTTTTTAAAAGCGAAAGGAAAAGAAATAAGCGAGGCTAATTGTATGCTTATTGCGGATCATTTGGGAAGCGATCTTTCTAAAGTAGCCAATGAGTTAAATAAATTACTGCTAAATTCCGAAGGAGTTTCTGAAATTGATGAGTCACTTATTACCGAATTTATTGGTGTAAGTAAAGAGTTTAATGTATTTGAGTTAATGTCTGCATTGGCCCATCGCAATAATCGCCGCGTGTTTTATATTAACCACCATATATGTGGTAATAAAGACTTTTCTATAATACCTTTACTCACTCAGTTTAATAACTTTTTTATGAAAGCTGTTATTATGAAACAGCAAAATATAAGGGATGTAAAAGGAATGATGGCTTTAGGGGTTAGGTTTCCTCAGGCCAAAGAATATGAAAAATTATTGTCAAATTTTAGTTTGAATGAACTAGAAAATACCATGGCTCTGATTGCCGAATACGATTTAAAAAGCAAAGGTTTTAACCAGATTGGCGCTGGGGATGCTGAATTAATGAAAGAACTATTATTTAAAATTCTATATAGACCAAGTTTGGAGCATTTGTATTAATTTGGATAGAACTTGTTTTGTTTTCTTAATTTGCTATTTTTGACTTCTATAAAGAAATTATAAACTCTATAATAATAAATAATGAAAAAAATCTACTTATTGGCGCTTACTGCTCTTTCTGGATTTGCATTTGCGCAAACTCCTAAGGTGTTAAATGGTCCAAATGTTGCGCATTCAGTTGTTAAAACGCATGATGCAACGCAACCATCACCCGTTAAAATTCAACCTAAATCTAATTTTACAGCCCGTAGTTTGGGTAAAAAATCTTTCTTGGTAAAAGTGGGTGAAACCCAAAACGACCAGCAAACCAATGCTTCCATTTACCCAAGATTACATGTATTCAATGATGGTAAGGCTTCTCTTACATGGACAACAAGTGCAGATCCAGCGCCTTATGCAACTCGTGGCGCCGGCTATAACCATTTTAATGGTGCTGCTTGGGGAGCTCCTAGTAGTGATAGAATTGAACCAGAAAGAACCGGTTTCCCTTGCTACGCCTATAATCCAACTACCAACGAAGAAATTATTACTTCACATATTGTAAAATCAGGTACTGGAATTGCTGGAGGTATTTTAATGAATCGCAAGCCTGGTGTTGGGCCTGGAACTTGGACATCAACTAAAGTTTTAGATACGGTTGCAACAGTTCCTGGTTTTTTGTGGAATCAAACTGCAATTACTGGAGATTATATGCTAGTTATTGGTTCTTACACAGATTCTTCTGAAGCACAACCTAACAGAGTAGTATTAAATGGAGTTAGAACGCCTCAAGTTTATTCAAGATACCAGTTTAGCACCAATTCTTGGTTGGTTAAAAATCAACCTTTGCCAGGTTATGATGGTACTCGCTATTATTCTGGCGGTGGCGATAATTATAG
>VEQB01000263.1 GCA_018883485.1 Bacteroidota bacterium | reverse complement strand
GCCATAGACTATTATTTGCATTTTAAAGTAAAGCCGCAAACCCAATATTTGCAAGAAGTTGATCGGCCACTTAAGGCACAAGTGTTAAAAGAGCTAAACGCTAATCACCATAAGTTTAGGCATATTGTTTTGCCAATTTCTTTTAACTTTTTGCATTTTATGCGTACGCAAATCCTGCTTTCCGAACCAAATAACTTGTGTATTCAGTACAATGGGACAGAAAAAGCGATACTTTTGCCTTTAAATAATGAGCATGAACCAAAATCAAATAATCATAAAAAAGCCTACGCATTCTAGAACCATCATGAACGAGATGGTTTTGCCCAATGATACCAATACTTTACACAATTTAATGGGGGGCAAATTGCTGCATTGGATGGATATAGCTGCTGCTATTGCTGCACAAAAGCATGCCCAAAAAACGGTAGTAACTGCCTCGGTAGATAGTGTAAGTTTTGCAAAATCTATCAAATTAGGTGATGTGGTTACGCTTCAAGCCGAGGTTTCAAGGGCTTTTAATACTTCAATGGAGGTTTATATAAAGGTGTGGGCAGAGAATATACCCACTGGCGAAAGCTTTTTAAGCAATGAGGCCTATTACACCTTTGTGGCTCTAGATAGAAATGGGAGTGCAGTTAAATGCCCTGGATTGGAGCCAGAAACTGAGGAAGAAACCAAAAGATTTGAGGGGGCTTTGCGAAGAAGACAACTGAGATTAATCTTGGCTGGCAAAATGAAGCCCGAGGATGCCACAGAATTGAAAGCTTTATTTGTTAATTAAGTTTGATTTTCCACCTAAAACAATAAATTTGCAGCACTTTTTAGACGACAAAAAACATTAACTATGTCAAAATCAGGTATTATAGCCCAGGTAATCGGTCCGGTAGTAGACGTTAGCTTTGCTAGCGGCGACCAAAAACTCCCAAAAATTTATGATGCATTGTATGTAGATAAAGCAGATGGCACCAGAATTATTTTGGAATGTCAAAAGCATTTAGGAGAAAACATGATTCGCACAGTAGCCATGGACTCTACTGACGGTCTAGTGCGTGGAATGGCAGTGGTTTCTACAGAAGCCGCTATTTCTATGCCAACTGGCGATGATATCAGAGGTCGTCTATTTAATGTGGTGGGTCAAGCCATTGATGGTATGAAAGCCGTTAACAGTGCTGGTCCTAGAGCCATTCACAGAGATGCGCCTAAGTTTGAAGATTTATCTACTTCTTCTGAGCCTTTATATACTGGTATCAAAGTAATTGACCTAATTGAACCATACGCAAAAGGTGGTAAGATTGGTTTGTTTGGTGGCGCGGGTGTAGGAAAAACCGTATTAATTATGGAATTGGTAAATAACATTGCCAAGGCTTACGAAGGTATGTCGGTATTTGCTGGAGTAGGTGAACGTACCCGTGAAGGAAATGATTTGTTACGTGAATTTATAGAATCAGACGTTATTAAATATGGTGCTGAGTTTAAACACAGCATGGAAGAAGGTGGATGGGATTTATCTAAAGTAGATTATACTGAATTGGCAAAATCTCAAGCTACCTTGGTTTTTGGACAGATGAATGAGCCTCCTGGGGCACGTGCACGTGTGGCTTTATCTGGTTTAACCATGGCAGAATATTTCCGCGATGGAGATGAAAAATCTGGTGGTAGAGATATTCTTTTCTTCGTAGATAATATCTTCCGTTTTACCCAGGCGGGTTCAGAAGTATCTGCACTTTTAGGTCGTATGCCTTCTGCGGTAGGTTACCAACCAACATTGGCCTCAGAAATGGGAGCCATGCAAGAGCGTATTACTTCAACTAAGCGTGGATCTATTACTTCGGTTCAAGCCGTTTACGTACCTGCGGATGACTTAACTGACCCAGCGCCGGCAACAACTTTTGCCCACTTAGATGCAACAACTGTATTAAGTCGTAAAATTGCTGAGTTAGGTATTTATCCTGCGGTAGATCCATTGGATTCAACTTCACGTATCTTAACTGCCGATGTTGTAGGTGATGCACATTACAACTGCGCACAACGTGTAAAATCTATTTTACAACGCTATAAAGAATTACAAGATATTATTGCCATCTTGGGTATGGATGAATTAAGCGATGATGATAAATTGGTAGTTTCTCGTGCGCGTCGTGTACAACGTTTCTTATCACAACCATTCCACGTTGCAGAACAATTTACTGGTCTTAAAGGGGTATTAGTACCAATTGAAGATACCATAAAAGGCTTTAACATGATTATGGACGGAGCGGTAGATAAGTATCCAGAGGCGGCCTTTAACTTAGTTGGTACAATTGAAGATGCCATTGCCAAAGGAGAAAAATTATTAGCGGAAGCTAATTAATCTGTAAGACAATAATTATGCAATTAGACATTATAACTGCCGATCAAACCTTGTTTAGTGGAGAAGTAAATGCTATTACTTTGCCAGGTAGTAACGGGCAATTTCAGGTTTTAAATAACCACGCAGCTTTAATTTCGAGCTTAGAAAAAGGGAAGGTAATTGTTAAAACCAAAACTGGTAAGCAAGAATTTGAAGTAAAAGGCGGTATTGTAGAAGTACTGCAAAATAAAGTGATGGTGCTGGCATAAGGTTCTTACCTTATGTTAATTTTTAATTTATTCTGGCGTGTCAATTAAATTGGCACGCCATTTTTTTTCTTAATTTCTTTGAATTTGTATTTTGCAAAAATAGTCTTCTTCATTAGCAAGCCTTACTTTTAGTAAAAACAAACCATTACTAACCTGGCCCGGAATTTCAAAACAATTGTATTTCCGAAATAAAGAACCAATTATGCACCCTTGCAAGGAATAAAGTGTGGCATCGGTTATTTTAACATCAGAATCAAAACAAACAGATGCGTTTGCAGGGTTGGGGAATGGGATTAAATTAGTTTTATGTAATGTATAATTTTCATTAAGGTTACTTGAAGGTTCTTTGTAATTTTGATTATACTTAGTGATATAAACTAATGTATCAAAATTGGTTAAAAATATTTCACTATTGTTATAATCTATAGAACAGGAAAAATTTGGAAATTTTTCTAAAGGCAAACTATCAACAGATTCACCTTTGGAATTTACATTTACGGCAAAATAGTAATACCGGTCGCTAAATTGATTAGAAATACCAAACATGGTTAATAATGTATCATTTAACGGATTAGGTTGAATCCAGTTTAAAATAAAAATACTATCCTTGTTATTAGAAGGTGTTATAAAGTTTAAAGCGAAAGAATCTTTTGGATTTAATAGGCTATCTAATTGGTATAAATAACTATACCCTGTTCGGTTGTAAACATTTTTTGGCTGTGAAGTTAGTTGTAATTTTTTATAAGCAAATCTTTCATTTTTGCCATTTCTGGCAAACTTATTTATAAAAGCGAAGAGTGAGTCTTTTTCCGAATAGATTTTCGTAGCAATTAAGTTTAAATTTTCATCTAATATTAAATCTCTATTTTCATTGTAATTTCTTAAACTATCTCCATGTTTTCCTTGTATGGTAAAGCATAACTTACCCTCGTTTTTATTTATGAATAATCCATGTGGCTCACTTGTGTAAAAGGGTTCTTCTTCGATGATTTTAGAGTGAGTTACAACACCAGTAGTATCAATTTTTAAAATTAAACTGCGAGCGGAATAGGTTCTGCTAATTGTGTCTGATTCACCAAAAAATGGAAAGGCAGCTCTTGCGGTATAGTAAAAATGATTATTATGAAACAAAGTTTCAAAGCAGTCAAGATTAACGTGGCTGCGGGTTAAGAGCTGTTTTCTAAATACAATTTCGCCATTGGGATTAAATTTATATATGAAGGATGTGGCCCTAACGACAGCTTTTTCCGTTTTAAGTTGAGTTGAAAATTCACTCCCAGTAAAGCAATAAATATTACCTTCCTCATCTTGGTTAATACCATCAATACCTAAATTATTATTGCTTAAAATCGTGTCTAAATATTCTTCCTTTAATTCAATAGCTTTTTGCCATATAGGAGAAAGGCAAGTATCTAATTTTACTATATATAAG
>VEQB01000262.1 GCA_018883485.1 Bacteroidota bacterium | reverse complement strand
CATATTTTCTAAATTCATTTCCTGGGTTCATATTGGTTTATTTAATTGTCAAAAATATAATTTGCTTGAATGTTTCAATACCTATGCCAAAGAAAATAAGGTAAAATTTAGGCAATTTGTCATTTAACCCGGCAATTCGATGCCTTTCAACCTTCTAAATAAGGTAATGGCATGTTTATCTGTAAGCCCAGCCACATAGGCGCAAACATTGAGCAGCATTTGGTAAATACTTGCTTCAGCATTGGTAACCTCGGCTGGCAGTAGTTCTAATAACTTACGCTGTTTCATGCCAGTATTACCTTTTACTTTAGCTGCCAAAACGGCCTCGGCAAAATAATCTAGCAAACCAGCTATAATTTCAAATCCGGCTGCTTCAATTTCTATTACTTGCCTTGCCTTATAAATTTTCTCTAAGCTGAGTTTCTTCACTTCATCGAGCTGTGGCTTAAATTTACTTCCCGAAATTAAGGAACGGTTGAAAGTACCTGATAACAACCCTTGCTCATGTTGCATAAAGCTGGCTGCCATTTCCTTTACCAAATTATTTATAGCCACCGCCCTTAGATAACCTGCCCGCTCTTCCCTAGAGCTAAGTTGCTTGTAACTATTTACATAAAATGCATCGCCTGCAATCGGAATTAATAGTTCTTCGGCATACTTAAAGTCTATCCAGCCCAAACTAAGTCCATCCTCAAAATCTATAATCTGATAGCAAATATCATCGGCTGCTTCTACCAAATAAACAAAGGGGTGGCGCTGGTATTCTGCAAAACCGTTTTGACCCAAACTAGGTATACCCAAATTTAAGGCAACATCTTCATAAAGGGTTTTCTCGGATTGAAAAAAGCCAAATTTTTTCTGGCTTGCCAAAGGTTTATCGTACACAGGTAAACTTTCCTTAGGATACTTGGTAAAAGCAGCTAAAGTTGGATAGGTAAGCCTGAGACCACCATTACCTTTATGGTAAGGGTTACTTATTATTTTAAAACCATTGGCATTTCCTTCAAATCTTGTTAGGTCTTCCCACTCTGCTGGGCTTAAAAAGCTTTTAAATTGTTTGCCATTGCCCTCTAAAAAATAAGCACCAATGGCTGCTTCTCCGCTATGCCCAAAGGGAGGATTGCCAATATCATGTGCCAAGCAAGCCGCTGCTACAATAGCTCCTAAATCGTGAAAACTAAGCTTTTGTTGCAAGGCTGGATTGGACTCTAGCAGCGACCTGCCAGCTATTTTACCCAAAGTACGACCCACACTGCTTACTTCAATGCTATGTGTAAGCCTATTGTGCACAAAATCTTTCTCGGGCAGCGGAATAACCTGTGTTTTATCTTGTAAGCGCCTAAAAGGTGTAGAAAAAATAATGCGGTCGTAATCTTGCTCAAATATCGATCTCGCCGAAGAAGCATCATGTTTTCGGGGTTCTTTATCGCCATAACGCAATGGCTGAAGAAGCTCATTCCAATTCATTGGGGTCGAATATACTAAAAGCAGCATGCGAGAAAAGCAGAATTTGTTAACTTGCGCTTGTAATGAGTAACAAGAATAAAAGTAAAGAAGGGGTTGTGTATTCTACCGACACTCATTTTTCTTATAACTACAAGGAAGAAATAGCGCAAGAAACGTTAGCCCCCCAACACCAGCATTTGAAAATTTTTCTTGACAGAAAAGGTGGAGGAAAATTAGTAACCCGCATCCATGGTTTTGTGGGCGCTGCAGCAGATTTAGAAGATCTTGGCAAACAGCTTAAAAAACTTTGTGGCGCAGGCGGGAGCATCAAAAATGGAGAAATATTAATCCAAGGAGATTTTAGGGATAAAGTGCTTCTTTGGTTCAACAATGAAAATTACAAGGCAAAAAAAGCAGGTGGTTAAGATTCTAATTGGTGAAATGCTATTATTAACTTAATTTAGTGCAAAATTTATCATATGAAATTACTCGTAGTTGAAGATGAACCTAAAGTGGCCTCATTTTTAAAACAAGGATTAGAAGAGCAACACAATAATGTTACTGTAGTATTTGACGGAATAACCGCAAAAAGAAATGCTTTAGAAAATACGTATGATGCGATAATCTTAGATGTAATGATTCCGCATAAAAACGGAATTGAAGTGGCCAAAGAACTTAGAAGTTCCAATTTAAAAACACCCATACTAATGCTAACGGCCCTAGGAAACGTAGACGAAAAAGTTATTGGTTTAGATGCTGGTGCAGATGATTATTTAGTAAAACCTTTTGATTTTAAAGAATTGCTTGCTAGGTTAAGAGTGCTTACCAAAAGAAGTTATGAGCAAATAGCTGCGCGTAAAATTCTTGTAATAGAAGACTTAGAACTAGATTTAGATAGAAAAATTGCTCGCAGAGGAGGACAAGTTATTGATTTAACCGCAAAAGAATATTCCCTTTTAGAATATCTTATTAGAAATAAAAACCGCGTTATATCTAGAACAGAAATATTAGAGAAAGTTTGGGCAGCTGGCTTTGACTCTACCACTAATGTTATTGATGTTTACATAAACTTCTTACGCAAGAAAATAGACAAAGGGTTTGATATAAAGCTCATTCACACCATGGTAGGAATGGGATATATTATTAAATCTTTGGATTAATTTGTTGTGGTATGAACATTAAAAGTTCACTCACTCTTAAATTTACAGCCATAGTTGCTGCCATTATTTTAGCATTTTCAATTTTCACTTACCAATTCTCGTATCTTTTTAGGAAAAATGTATTTACCAACCGACTCAAAACTGTTTCGGGAAAAATAGTAGTGAACTATTTGGAAGAAGAAAAAATTACCCCAGAGGTATTGCAACTTCTATATGCCAAACAGCTCAATAGGTTTCCTAATGAACGTCTTATGATTGCTGATGAAAAGTATGAATTGGTATTTGCCTCTCACCCCATTATTGTTAACGAAATTGAACTGCTAAAAAATTTATACAAAGACCCTAGAAGTATAGAGATTAACAAAGGAGATACAGATATTATTGCATATAGCATTCCTTATGCTGGCAAGAATTTCTTTGTGGTAAATAGTGCAGTTGACATTGCCGGCTATGAAAAGCTAAAATTCTTAAAATTCATTTTAATTATCTTAACCGGCACCTGCATAGTTTTAGCCGCATTCAGTGGTTGGAATTTTTCAAAAAATGCGCTTGAACCTATTAATAATGTTATAGAAGAGGTTTCTTTGATTAATGAAAGTAATTTAAACCAAAGAGTGAGCGAAGGAAATGGTAAAGATGAAATAGCAAATTTAGCCATCACCTTTAATAAAATGTTAGCGCGCATTGAGAAATCATTTATAATGCAAAAACTATTTGTAGCTAATGCCTCGCACGAATTTAGAACGCCACTTACTGCCATGAAAGGACAAATTGAAGTATTGCTTTTAAAAGATAGAACAAAAGAAGAATACATTAGTGGATTTAGTTCAATTTTAGAAGATATAGAAAGTCAAATAGAGTTAATAAATAGTTTAAGCGAACTAGCCAAAGCCAATGCAGATTTTCCGAATATTTACTTCGCCCCTATTTCTTTAGTGGAGGTGATAATGGAAGCGCAAGAAGACCTCCTTAAAAGAAAGCCAAATTTTAAAACCAGCTTAGATTTGGAGGTTATCCCAGAAGATGAAAACTTAATTGAAACACTTGGTGATTTCTCTTTGCTAAAATCTGTCTTCATTAACTTAATTGATAATGCGTGTAAGTTTTCTCCAACGCATCATTGTATGGTAAAAGTTAGCTTTGATAAGGATTCCATTATAACAAAGATAATAGACCATGGGCCCGGTATAGATAGCCACGATTTACCAAATATTTTTGAACCGTTCTTTCGCTCCAATGATATCCGCAAAATTAATGGGTATGGCATTGGATTATCCCTTGTAAAGAAAACAATTGAAGTGCACAAAGGAAAAATAGAGGTAGTTTCTTTTCCAAAACAAGGCACCACTATGATTGTAACTTTGTTTAATAGCAGAAAACTGTTAGAAAAAGAAACCCTTGAACTAGATTTAATATGACCTGGCGTAAGCG
>VEQB01000261.1 GCA_018883485.1 Bacteroidota bacterium | reverse complement strand
GTATTAGATAGAGCGCAAGGAGGTGTATTGTTTATAGACGAAGCCTATGCCTTAAGTGAAGGTGGAGAAAATGATTTTGGCAAAGAGGTAATAGAAACCTTACTAAAGCGCATGGAAGATAACCGAGGTAGCTTTGTGGTTATTGTAGCTGGGTATACCGATAATATGCGCAGGTTCTTAGAAAGCAACCCAGGTTTGCGCTCTCGTTTTGATAGAGAGATGAATTTCTTAGACTATACCGCAGAGCAATTGTTTGATATTGCCAATAAAATGTTGCACGCCAATTCAGTTGTTCCAGATGCACAGGCTTTGGCACATTTAAAATTATACATGGAGTTTTTGTATAAGGGTAGAGATCAATATTTTGGCAATGCCCGCAATGTGCGAAAAGTTGTAGAAGAAACCATTAAGAACCAACATTTGCGTTTGGCTAAACTGCCATCGGAACAAAGAACCTTAGAAATGATAAATACCATTTTACTGGCAGATGTGGAAGAATTTAAAATTGAAGATATGCCAAATCAAGGCAAGCGCAGTATTGGGTTCAAACAGAATTCTTAAACGTTAAACAAACAAGTTTCTACGGTTAGGCCAGGGCCAAAGCCAGCGCTAAATACGGGTTGATCCGACGTGTAATTTTCGCGTTCCAATATTTTCTTCAATACAAAAAGAAGTGTAGCACTGCTTAAGTTTCCTACTTCTCGCAATACTTCATACGAAGCAGAGATGTTGGCATTGTTATTTAGTGCTTTGGCAATATTGTCTACTATTTTTCTTCCTCCTGGGTGAAAGGCCCAATGTTGAATGCTTTCTTTTTTGGTTCCTTGTTTGGCTAAAGCACTTTCTAAAATAGGACCAATGCCTTCTTCAATTAACTGAGGTATGTAGGCGCTAAGTGTCATCAAAAAACCATCTTCATGTATGTGCCAGGCCATGTCGGCATTACCTTTGGGAATAATTAAAGAGTAAAAGCTACTTAACTTTAAATAGGGTATTTTGGGTTGATCCGAACTGATGATGCAAGCAGAAGCACCATCGCCAAATAAGAGATTGGCTGCTATTAAATCTGTAGTTTGGGCTTGGTTAAAATGCAAGGTGCACAATTCAACAGAAACTAAAAGTACCCTTGCATAGGGCGTGCTGTTGCAAATAGCATCAGCCATTTTTAACGCATGAAAAACAGCGTAGCAACCCATAAAGTTTACAGAAGTTCGAGGTGTTTCTGGGGATAGTTGTAGCGCTTTAATTAGCATAATATCTAAGCCCGGGGCTGCCATGCCTGTGCAAGAAACTGTAATAAGATGTGTGATGGGTTCTTTTTGCATTGCTTGCAAAGCCGCTGTAGCAGCTAGCTCTGGCGCATGTTTAAAAAACATTTCCATTCTTTTAGAAACGCTTACTTCTTTTTGGTCTTCAAAAAAATTGTTTACCTCTTGGTTCAAACCAAAATCTGAAAGTGTGCTATAACGGTGCTCAATGCCACTTCTGCCATACATTAAAGCTAATTTTTGCGCTTCTCTTGGTTCAAACCGATACATGGCTTGCATATACGCCAACAATTGGGTTTGGGTATATTTATATTTTGGTAGTGAAGTACCTATACTAGAAAGGAAGCTCATTGCTATGTTTGATGAAGTATATTAAAATAAAACACAACACCATTGCAATAGAAGATGTTTTGTTAAGCATCATGGTATATCTAAAATTGGCTTGCTTAGGATCTTGCCAAACTTTAGAAGCCCACCAAGCAAAGAAGGCGAGGGCTGGGAAATTGAATAGAAGGAAGATATAAAAAAAGTGAGATTGGTCTGCAGTAATAAAATGATAGCCCATAAAACCAGTAGCTACCGCAAACATAAAACTACAGAATTCGAAGGTGCCTCTTATACCTAATAACCTACTTAATGTATGGTCGCCATTTTTTGCATCTTCTTTGTGCTGATATATTTGGGTCATAGGGTAAATGCCCGCTATTAGCAAACTGCTTATGATACTTGGATACAAGAAATTAACTTGTTTTATGGCTTCGGCATAACTTACTTTTTGCCCTGCTAAATACACCAAGGCATAAATAAATGCCCCTTGAAAAAAGACTACCGTTAAGAAGCTGGGCAATGCGTAACGCTTAATCCGCACCGCTTTCCAGCTATACAAAATGGAGATAATGATATAAGCTGTGATGGCATACGTTTCTAATATTCCTAAAAAAAAGTAACTGCAAAAAATAGCAACTAGGTTAAAAATAATAGATAACCACAAAACCAATGGACCTGCCTTTGGAGGGTTTTTCAATCCGCCAATACTGCCCTCATCTTGGTCCATATAGCTATTAAATGCATTTGATGCTGGGTAAACCAGAATATGTAACAGTAAAAAAAGTATAAAAAGTTTAACTGGATGTGGTTGATCCATTAAGGCTACTGCAAATAAAAATACCGGCAATAGGAAAAAGGAAAAGGGGATGCGCAGCAGGATGATGGCATGAACAAGGTTCATTTGCTTAATTATTTCTTTAAAAAAACTAAAGTATGTCTTAAATTGTGTGCTATTGCTAGCTTTCTTAATATGGCATTACCATATTGCAGGTAAATATAATAATTTTGAACAGTAATCACAAAACTATGGCACAAGAATTACTTCCGCATATCCTGGTGGTTGAAGATGATATCACCCTAGCAACGCTGCTTAAAGAGAATTTAAAGCTCAATAACTTTGTTACCCGCTTGTGTAAAGATGGGGAAGAAGGTTGGCAAGTTTTTCAGAAAGAGCGTTTCGACCTATGTTTATTAGATGTAAACATGCCCAAGCGCAATGGTTTTGAATTGGCCAAATTAATAAGGGAGCAAGATGCCTTTACGCCCTTAGTATTTTTAACTGCTAACAGCAGCGAAGAAGATAAGTTAAAGGGATTTGGCTTAGGCGCAGATGAATACATTACTAAACCATTTAGCACCCAAGAGTTATTGGCAAGAGTTAAAGCCGTTTTAAAAAGAGCCAATGCGGTTAAGCCAGAAATTATTGTGAAGGAGGAAGTTTATACCCTAGGCAATATGCGCATAGATGTACCAAATCATGTGGTGTTTTTTGAAGGAAATAAAGAGAAGAAAGTGAGTAGCACAGAATGTGAGTTGTTAAAACTATTTGTAAAAAATAAAAACTTACTGCTTACCCGTAATAGTTTGCTTTTAAGTATTTGGGGTAGAGATGATTTTTATACTGCACGTAATTTAGATGTGTATATAAACAAATTAAGAAAATTATTGAAGGAGGATCCTTCTGTAGAAATAATTAATGTGCATGGATCTGGCTTTAAATTGGTAGAATCTACAACTAGCTAATTTGTTTCGTTCTAGCTCACATACCCTAAGCGTAATTCTATTTTTTAGCTTACTCTTACTTCGTTTTCAGTTGCAGGCTGCACAGCAAGATAGTGTATCTATTGCCTTACAAAAAGCCATTGGTATCATGTATTCTAATCCCAGTGTTGCAGAGCAACAACTTAGGCAGGTGATGGATTTGAGCGAAGTTGGTTCAGAATATTTAACCTATTGTGAAGCAGCTAAGCAACTAGCTGTGTTGCTAATGAATGGGGGCAAAATTGCACAAGCCAGAGAAGTTTTATTATCTGCAATAATTAAGGCAGAGCAAGCTAATCTATGGCAATTTAGAGCAGACTATAAATACTTATTAGGAAACTCCTATCACATGCAAGGCAATTTTTCTGCTGCCGTGGGCGCCTACCTAGAAGGTCTGCGATTTTATGAAACCAGCCAACAAGAGTTGGGTCAATTAAATACCTACACCTCTTTAGCAGATATTTATAATCGCCAAAATAACTTTAGCAAGGCCTTAGAATATGGATTGAAAGCCATTAAGCTTTATGAAAAAAAGAATGATAGGTTTAGGTTATTAAGCAGCTATGAGCAAATTGGGTCTTTGTATGCCCGACAAAGAAATTATGCTAAAGCAGCGGAAGCTTATGCCAAGGCTTTAAAACTATATAAGGAATTGGGTAATAAGGCAGGTGTTGCTGCTACACTTGTA
>VEQB01000260.1 GCA_018883485.1 Bacteroidota bacterium | reverse complement strand
TTTTTGGGTTATCCTCATGATTTCTATTAGTTTAGGTTTAGGAACTATGATAGGTTGGAAACGCATTGTTAAAACCATTGGAGAAAAGATTGGGAAGCAACATTTAACCTATGCGCAAGGTGCAAGTGCAGAAATTGTTGCAGCATCAACCATAGGGTTTTCTACTTGGTTAGGTTTACCTGTAAGCACAACTCACGTTTTGTCTTCTGGAATTGCAGGTAGTATGGTTGCTAGCAAGGGGATAAAGAACTTACAAACAAAAACCATAAAAAATATTGCATTAGCTTGGCTCTTAACCTTGCCAGTTTGTATGGTAGTTTCTGGTTTGCTTTTCCTTCTGTTTAGAGCTATAATGTAGTAAATAAAATTCTACCAATTTTCAGCCCGCTTCATTTTTAAGTCTTCAAAATAAATTTTGTTTAGGTAGTTGTTTTGAAGGCTATTGGAATTTTCTTTTTTAGCAATTTTAAAATAATTACACATTACTTTTTGAGTTTCTAATTCGGGAAGTTTCTCCAATTGACCATTTAAACTCATTAAATTACCTATAAAATACTGTGCTTGTTCATATCCATTAATTGCAAATTCGCTAGGTTCTGTGTAGTATTTTTCCCTATATCTTTCTATAAAAACCTTTAAGGCTGGGTTTTGGTAATCTGCATAATAAGGGCTTACTATAGTTAAGCCACTTGATTGCCAAAGCTGAATTTTGGGGTTTTTGAACTCTAATGCTTTTCTGGTGGTCCAAGGTTTAACATTTAAGTATTGGTTACTATCTGTTAATAATTTAATAGCATTATTAAACATGAATTCGTTTTCTGATGCAATGATTACCTGATTGGAAACACCAGGTTTATAATACTTATGGAAATCTGTATATTTACTAATTTCCATGGTCTTAATTGTAAAGTCCTTGTATTTTGGCTTTAAAGCAAGAAATTGGTTAGATAGCAATTGATCATTACTTTCGTTGCCTGCCATTATAATGATGTTTGGTGTTTTCTCTCCCGAAGCTTTTATTTGGTTCAGGATATAATCTGCATAATATTTTAAATCTGGATTTGCCGAAATTAGGTAAGGGTCGTTAATACTGCTTTTGGTTAGGGTTAAAAGTGGAGATACATGGTAAATGCCGTATTTTGAAGCAAATCCTTTCATCATTTGATTTCCTTCTTTCATAATGGGCCCAATAATTAAATCTGAGTTTTGAACCTCTTTGCGTTCTAATATTTTCCGAAAGGCTACTGTATCCATATTGGTATCAAATACCTTCAATTGCACATTGTTCGAAAGTTTAGAAAAGTCATCTATAGCTAAAGTTAGCCCTTCGTAATATTCTCTTGAAGCTTGACTAACCGCAGCATATTTATGTTTGGGGTCGTCTAAAACACTTTTTGCACAGAAGGGGAGTATCAAACTAATTTGAAAAAAATCGCTTGTTGGTTCCGTTTTTTGAACCTTTTTTTGAGCATAAATACCACTAATCTGTAAGAGTAGTGCAATACTAATTAGTTTGATTTTCATAATTTATTCCCACTCAATTGTTGCTGGTGGTTTGCTGCTAATATCGTAAACCACTCTGTTTATTCCTTTAACTTCATTTATAATTCTATTGGCAACAAAACCTAAAAAATCATGTGGTAAATGACAAAAATCTGCAGTCATCCCATCCACTGAAGTTACTGCTCTTAAGCAAATTGCATTTTCATAGGTTCTTTCATCACCCATTACACCCACAGATTGAACCGGTAAAAAGATGGCTCCAGCTTGCCATACATTGCCATAATGCCCTTTATCTTTTAATTCTGAGATAAAAATATGATCTGCTTCTTGCAATATGTTTACCTTTTCGTTGGTAATGTCTCCTAATATTCTAATGGCTAAACCTGGACCCGGGAAGGGGTGTCGTTGCAAAATAATTGGATCTATTCCTAAAGCGGTACCAACATTTCTTACTTCATCTTTAAATAACATACGCAAAGGTTCAACCACCTTTAAATTCATATTTTCTGGTAAGCCACCCACATTGTGATGTGATTTAATGGTGGCTGAAGGCCCCTTTACACTCACACTTTCTATTACATCTGGATAGATAGTTCCTTGCGCTAACCACTTAGCGTCACCCACTTTTTTAGCTTCTTCGTCAAAAACCTCTATAAAAACCCTTCCAATTATTTTACGTTTTTGTTCTGGGTCACTTACCCCTTTTAATGCCTCAATAAATCGCGAACGTGAATCAACGCCTACTACATTTAATCCCATGTTTTTATAGGCATGCAGTACTTGCTCAAACTCGTTCTTTCTTAATAAACCATTGTCAATAAATATTCCGGTGAGCTGATTGCCAATAGCAGCTTTTAATAACACAGCTGCAACCGAAGAATCTACACCACCAGATAATCCAAGTATTACTTTGTCGTTTCCAAGTTTTGATTTTAACTCTTCTGTTGTATTCTCAATAAAATGAACAGGTGTCCAATCTTGCTTTAGCTTTGCAATTTTAGCTACAAAATTATGCAACATGGTTTGCCCATCCGTGCTATGGGTAACTTCTGGGTGAAATTGTATGGCATAAGTATCTTCTTCTTTTATTTTGAAGGCAGCTACTTTTACCGATTCTGTGCTAGCAATAATTTCAAAATTTTCTGGAATATCTTGTATGGTATCTCCATGGCTCATCCAAACTTGAGAGCCCATTTGAATATCGGCCAAAAGCAAAGAATTTTCTATCCTAGTTAAGTTTGCTCTACCATATTCCCTAATTTTACTTGGAACAACAAAACCACCATTTTGGTTGGCTAACAATTGCGCGCCATAACAAACACCTAACAAAGGCAATTTGCCTCTGTATATACTTAAATCAACATTTGGTAATAGACCATCATTTACGCTGTAGGGACTACCGCTAAGAATAACGGCTTTGGTTTGCGCATCTAACGGAGGAATATGAGTGCAAGGATATATTTCTGAATAAACATGCAATTCTCTTAAGCGACGTGCAATGAGTTGGGTATATTGCGACCCAAAATCGATGATTAGGACTTTTTCTTCCATAAATATGGTTGCGAATTTCATTAATTTTTAGGAGAAAATTAGATTGCAACTTAGATTATGTTAAAAACCATCACCTTAAGCGAGTGGAAAAATATGCCAAACCCTATGCCATTGCTGGATGCAAGGAGCGAAGGGGAATATGAACAAGGTCATATTAAAGGTGCAATTTCTTTTCCTGTTTTAAATAATGAGGAAAGAAAGTTGGTTGGAACTTGTTATAAGCAAAAAGGTTCGGATCAAGCCGTTTTGTTAGGATATAAACTGGTAGGACCTAAGTTTGAGGCCTATTTAAAGAAGGCTTTTAAGCGGTTTCCTAAAGGCGCTATTGCTGTGCATTGCTGGCGTGGCGGCCTTCGAAGTCGCATTATGGGAAACTTGCTAGATTCTGCAGGTTATGAAGTTTATCAAATAAAAGGAGGCTATAAAACTTACAGAGAGCTAGTATTGCAGTATTTAGAACGTGATTTTGAATTTAAAGTTTTTACGGGATATACGGGTTCAGGAAAAACCGTTCTTTTAGAAAAAATGCAGGCTGAGGGTTTTCAGGTCTTAAATCTAGAAGGCTTGGCTAATCATAGAGGTTCCGCATTTGGGAATTTAGGGTTACCCGAGCAACCTACACAAGAGCAATTTGAAAATAGTTTATATGAGGTATTATGGCGCTTTGATTTTAAAAAGCCTATTTATACAGAAGATGAAAGCCGTAAAATTGGTAGGGTAGTGCTACCATTAAAAATATATGAAGCGGTAAGAAATGCTCCCTTAACATTTTTGGATTATGCCTTTGAAAATAGGCTTAATCATATTTTAGAAACCTATGGTGGGTTTGAACCAAAAGAATTAATTCAACCAACAGAAAAACTTAAAAAACGCATGGGGGATAAGGAAAATAGAGCGGCATTAGTATCTCTTGAGGCTGGAGATATTGCTGCGTGGGCTGCCATGGTTTTAAAGCACTACGACAAACAATATACTTATAGCATGACATTAAAAG
>VEQB01000259.1 GCA_018883485.1 Bacteroidota bacterium | reverse complement strand
TACTGTAAGTGCTTGTATTAAAAACACAAAACAAACAATATAACGAATTTCTTTTGACATAGGTTATGTTAAATACAATAACGTTTATCAAATATAAAAAAACTATTTAAAAAAAAAAACTAAATTAAAACCAAACTCTCGGGCAACCAACCCTTGAACCGCCAGCACCAAAACGGTAGCATAATTGCAAGCCTGTGTAAAAATACATGTCAGGTGGTATTCTAGAATTTTTAACTAGGTTACCCGACATTTTATTGGACAGGGAAATATTTAAACTATTTTCCCAATACAACCTTACTTCTTTGGTAATTCTGATTCCCAAATTAAAGCCCAAGTTTCCAATAATTGCTAACTTTTTATTAGGAATATGATCATCGTAAACATTTAAACTTGCCCCTACTCTATTGGTTGTTTCTGTATTTCCATACCCCACAGATGACATCACATAATCTATGGTTTGAAAATTTGAGTTTACAGAATAATACATGCTTTTAAAATAGGTAAAACCTAAGCCACTTTGAAAATTAATGGTAAAAGGACCTCCATTTAATCCAACATTTTCGTTAAGGCTTTTATTAAAAACTAATTGAAACTCATTGTAATTCGATTGGATGCCCGTAGAATCGCCAGAAGATAAGGTTTGAAAGGAACCAACTTTATAAACAAAACCCCATTCACGTTCTTCGTTTTTTTGCTTAAATGCACTCAAAGTAAAATGAGGTCTTAACTCTTTAAAATCGCCATAATTACGCGTGATTTTGTAATCCATCTGATCACCGATATACAAGGCATAACCAGTACCTATACCAAAGCGCCAGCCATCAAAAGTCTTAAAACTTGTTGATTTTAAGGGATATTCTGCGTAGGCTGAGAATTTTAACAATAAGAAAACCATGAAAAAAGTAGTTTTTAATATCCTCATAATTGTGAAGCTAATTTTTTATAAAAATAGTAGAATGGCCACGAAGTAATACAAAAATTTGATTTAATATTACCATTTAACGCATAATTTTACCATACAATAAGTTTTATAGGCTAACTCCTAATTTCTAACTTAATTGCGCTATGATTTTGTCTATATCAAATCTTAGTAAAAAGTATCAAAACCATGTTGCCCTAAACAACATAACCATTGATATTCCTCAAGGTATTATTTTTGGCTTATTAGGCCCCAATGGTGCCGGTAAAACTAGCCTTATACGTATTCTTACCCAAATCACAGAAGCAGATTCGGGTAAAATCCTCCTCAATGGAATACCCTTAGAGCCTAAACATATAAGGGCAATGGGTTATTTGCCTGAAGAACGCGGCCTTTATAAAAAAATGCAGGTAGCAGACCAACTCCTTTATCTTGCAGAATTAAAAGGATTATCGAAACAAGAGGCTAAATCCAGACTCAAATACTGGGTAGATAAATTTGAAATCAAATCTTGGCTCAACAAAAAAGTGGAAGAGCTATCTAAAGGTATGCAACAAAAAATTCAGTTTATTGGAACCGTTTTACACGAACCAGAAATTATAATCTTAGATGAACCTTTCTCTGGTTTCGACCCTATTAATGCACAACTCTTAATCGATGAAATTTTATTACTTAAAGAAAAAGGGACTACCATTATATTCTCTACCCATAGAATGGATTCTGTGGAGCTCCTTTGCGATCAAATTGCCTTAATAAATCTTGCAGAAAAAATATTGGATGGAAATGTGCCTGACTTAAAAAAACAGTTTAAAAAGAACCAATTCGAATTAAGTTATATTGGCCAAATTAACCTAGAAAACTTGCCTTTAGAAATGGTAAGTGTGGTGCAAAAAAACAACTTAAATACTGCCTTAATAAAAGCCAAAGAGCCCATGAGTAACAAGCAAATAATTCAACTTTTGCTTAACACAGATATTAACCTAATTAGCTTTGCAGAGAAATTACCAAGTATGGAAGAAATCTTTATTGAAGCAGTGCAACAAAAAAACAACTAACATGGTACACAAAATATATCTTATTGCTAAGCGAGAATTTATTACTAGGGTTAAGAAAAAATCCTTCTTGGTAATGACCCTCCTATCGCCCATTCTTATTTTACTTTTTTATGGTCTTATCTTTTATTTTAGTTTTAACAAAGACCTCACAGATGAAGTAAAAACGATCATCATTAGCGATCATGCAGGCATTTTAAATGAAAAGCTAGAACCAACTAAAACGATACAATTTGAATTCAATAACGGCTTGGAAGAATCACAAGCAACTATAGAAATTGACGAAAGAGAAGCCTATGCTATTCTATTTATTAAAAAGTCTGAAAAAGGTATTACCTATGATTTAATTGGTAAAGAACAAGCTAGCATTGGCGTTGTTTCTACCTTAGAAGATAAAATAGAACAGGCCTTAAAAGACCAACAACTTCAACAAAATGGAATAAACCAAGAATTATTAGCTCAAATAAATAAAACTAGGATTGATGTTCAAACCAGAAAAATTACCCATGAAGGGATAGAAGAAGGGAACTCTGGCTTAACCACTGCAATTGGCTATATTGGTGCTATCTTAATTTACTTGTTTGTATTTTTATATGGGGTTCAAGTTATGCGCGGGGTAATTGAAGAAAAAACCAATCGCATTGTGGAGGTAATCATTTCATCTGTTAAACCTTTCGAATTGATGATGGGCAAAATCTCTGGTATTGCCTTGGTTGGATTAACCCAATTTCTAATTTGGGTTGGTTTGGTAGCAGTATTAAGCGGACCAGTTTCGGCCCTCGTGCTCGATCTTATGCAAGTTAATCCAACAGAAATTTCGCAGCAAATGCAAGAAGCTGCCAAAACACCAGCCGCGCAACAAAGCATGAAAGCAGCTAAACAAAGCGGGCCTGAAATTTTTAAAGGGTTAGAAAACTTAAACTTGCCCCTAATTCTGGGAATGTTCATATTTTATTTTATTTCTGGTTACCTTTTCTATGGTGCTTTATTTGCCGCCATTGGTTCGGCTGTAGATAACGAAACAGACACCCAGCAATTTATGCTCCCGGTTACCATGCCGCTTATCTTCTCATTTGTATTGGCGCAAACCATTGTTACCAATGACCCAAATAGCAGCCTTAGCATTTGGCTTTCTATGATTCCATTTAGCTCTCCCATTATAATGATGGTAAGACTACCATTTGGCATTCCTACTAGTCAAATTCTAGCCTCCATGGCTTTCATGATCCTTGGATTTATTTTCACTGTTTGGCTTGCTGCTAGAATTTATAGAATTGGCATATTAACCTATGGCAAAAAACCTAGTTATAAAGAATTGGCCAAATGGTTACTTCGTAAGAATTAATGAGCAAAGAAACAACGCTACAATTATTAAGGATTCGTTCGTTTAGAAGCTTTCTGTTTACTAGAATCTTCTTAACTTTTGGCTTTCAAATGCAAGCCGTTATTGTAGGTTGGGAATTGTATAGGATTACTAAAGATCCTTTTGCCCTAGGTTTAGCAGGCCTTGCAGAAGCTATTCCAGCCATTGGCATTGCCTTATATGCTGGGCATATTGCTGATATATATAACCGCAAAACCATTATGCAATGCAGCTTGGCAGCTTTACTATTTTCTAGCTTTGGTTTAATCCTAAGTCTGCAAGGAATCTTAGGCATTTCCATTCCCTTTTGGGTGTACACCTTTATTTTTACCAGTGGCATTGCTAGAGGTTTTTATGGGCCCTCCTCATTTTCTATTATCTCGCTGTTGGTGCCAAGAGAACAATTGGCAAGAGCCACTACCCTCAGCAGTACTTCATGGCAATTTGCTGCGGTGCTAGGACCAGCTATAGGCGGCTTTACTTATGCCTACTTAGGCCTTAACGGCAGCTTTGCTTGTATTATTACATTTATGGCTATTGCCTTTGTGGCAATTAGTAGGGTTCATGTTAAATTTAGTCCAAAATCAGAACAATTAGAGAGTATATTTATTCGCTTAAAAGAAGGTATAGGATTTGTATTTCACAATAAGGTAATCCTCTCGGCACTATCACTCGATTTATTCTCTGTTCTATTTGGAGGAGCCACCGCCTTATTG
>VEQB01000258.1 GCA_018883485.1 Bacteroidota bacterium | reverse complement strand
GGCATTGGCACAAGAACTTACACAACGCTATGCCAAAGAATTTGAAACTATAAAAAATGTTCCTCCCTTAGTAAAGAATACTCCCAGAAGAAGTGCAGAAGCAAATTTAATCGTTTATCAAGGGGCACTTAATAAGGGCAGGGCTTTGGAAGCATTAATAATTGCTATGATTAATTTTGAGGGCAAGCTACTTCTTGTAGGTGAAGGCGACCTTTCTGATTCGCTAAGGCGTTTGGTTCAAACAGAAAACTTAAACCATAAAATTGAATTTACAGGTTGGGTAAAACCGAGCGAACTGCCTGCCATTACTCAAAAAGCTTGGTTGGGATACAATTTATTAGAGCCAGAAAGTAAAAGTTATTATTTTTCTTTAGCCAATAAATTTTTTGATTATTTGCATGCAGGCATACCTCAATTTTGCCCTCCATTTCCAGAATATGAGCGCATTAATAAAGAGTTTGAGGTAGCTCTTTTGCTTGAACCAAATCCAGAGAATATTTTAAACTGCTTGAACCAACTTAAAAACGATGCTGAGTTATATGAAAATTTACAACATAATTGTAGCTTAGCTGCAGAAGCATATAATTTGCAGATTGAATCTAAAAAGTTAATATCCTTATTCCAAGTTCTTAGCAATTGAAAGCACTTCATATTGTAAGTTTTGATAACCCATACCCAGCCAATTATGGCGGTGTTATTGATGTGTTTTACAGAATTAAAGCCCTCCATGAGGCTGGGGTTAAAATACATCTACATGCCTTTACCTATGGTGATAGAAAACCTAATAAGGAATTGGAAAACTATTGCGAAAAAATTAATTACTATCCACGCAAGTCATTTGTTTTTTCTTTAAAACCCTATATTGTTTCTAGTAGAAATGATGCTCAATTATTGGCCAACTTGTTAAAAGATGAGCATCCAATATTATTTGAAGCCTTACATTGTTGTTATTATTTAGATCACCCGGCTTTAGCCAAAAGAACTAAATGGGTAAGGATGCATAATATAGAACAGGATTACTATAGCCTATTGTCAAAATCTGAAGGTTTAGGCTTTAAAAAGGTATACTTAAAAATTGAAGCCATATTATTAAAACCTTATGAGGCTATTTTAAAACATGCGCAAATTATATGGGCAATTTCTCCAAAAGATCAAACCAATTTAGCATTGCGCTACAAAAATACTGTAAAATTACTGCCTGCCTTTCATGCAAATACCCAAATTGATATTAAGCAGGAGTATGGTAATTTTGCGTTCTACCATGGTAAATTAAGTGTTGGTGAAAACCATGCAGCTGCACTTTTTTTGGCAAATAAAGTTATGACGCACTCCGATTCAAGGCTTGTTATTGCTGGGGATGGCGCAAAATATTCTTTGAAAATGGCTATTCAACAAATGGCTAACATTGAATTAAAAGAAGGATTAAGTCCGACAGAAATTGATGCATTAATTCAAAAAGCAAATGTTAATTTATTGCCAACATTTCAACCAACGGGCATTAAGTTAAAATTGATTAATTGTTTGTTTAAAGGCAAACATCTTTTGGCAAACGAAGAAATGGTAAAAGGCACAGGTTTGGCCGATGCAGTTCATATAGCCAATAGTGGGAGGGAGATGGCAAAAGAATTAGATAGGCTAATGCAAACTCCCTTTGAAGAAGCTGATTCACAAAAGAGGATTAATATAGTTGGGAGTCAATTCGACACCTCAAAAAATGCCCAAGTGTTGGTTGATTTACTTAATTAGCCTGCTTCAATAGCTTATTTACCAATACTTTTCCACCCTCGCAACGAATGACGTGGGAAGGGAACTGATCCAAAATTCGGTAATCATGTGTTGCCATTAATATGGCTGTGCCCTTGCTACTAATATGGTGCAATAACCTCAGGATGTCATCGCTGGTGTTTGGATCAAGATTACCTGTTGGTTCATCTGCAATAATTACTTCAGGTTTATTTAATAATGCACGTGCAATGGCCAAGCGCTGCTGTTCGCCACCACTTAACTCATGAGGCATTTTATGGTGTTTGGTTTGCAAGCCCACCATTTCTAAAACTTCATCAATTCTTTGTTTACAATCAGCTTTATTTTTCCAATCTGTTGCGCGCAATACAAAATCAAGGTTATCTTCAACATCTCTATCAAAAAGCAATTGGAAATCTTGAAAAACAACTCCAAGTTTTCTTCTTAGCAATGGTATTTGCGATATTTTTAATTTTGTGAGATCAAATCCTGCAATGGAAGCTGTTCCACGTTCAACAGGTAACTCACCATATAAAGACTTAATTAAAGTACTCTTACCACTACCTGTTGTACCAATAAGATAAACAAATTCCCCTGGAAGAATTTTTAATTGAATATCAGACAATACTAGGTTGTTTTGCTGAAATAAACTCACATCAGCATAATGTATGATAGGTGTTTGTTCGCTCATGTTTAAATTTTTGTCATTTTACCAAATGGGATTTCATGCATAATAGTTTTAATGCGTTCTATTTGATCTCCTAGACCACATTTCTCTAAAGCCTTTTCAGGCCTATCCGTTCGTGTGTAGGCAATTAGGGTAAAGTTATCATCTCTAACCTGCAAATAATCTGGAATTTTGGCTTTGCCTTTTATTTTAATTAAATACAAATGTTTTGTGTTTTTTTTTGTGATAAATTAATACTTTTGCGAAAACAAAAATAAACAACAATGAAGGATTTTTCACAAAAAGTTCTACCCTTAAGCTTGGCCCTTTCCATTTTTGCAGGCGCTTGTGGCTCACTTAACCTGTCTAAAAATAGCTATTCTGTAACTCCAGACCCTTTGGAAATGAAGGGTGATTCGGTTCAGGTTGTTATTAATGGTAATGTTCCTCCTAAGGCAATGAAAGCTAAGTCAATTGTAACTTTCCAACCTTACCTTAAAACTGCAGATGGCAAGCAAATTCCATTGAAAGAGGTAAAAATTAAAGGTGAAAAAGCAGTTGGTTCTGCAGATTTTACAGTAAATAGTAAAACTGGTGGTGCCATCACTTATTCTGATAAGTTTGCTTACACTCCAGAAATGAAAAATGTTAATTTGAAGCCAAGGTTTTCTGCAGAAGGAAAGGATCTTCCAGTTCCAGATAGCATCCAAGTAATGGGAACAATTGCTACGCCATTATTGCTTCAATATTCTAACGAAACTCAAGTTTCTGCTGACAACTACAAACCAGAATTAGCTCCTAAATCGGTTAGTATTTACTTTCCTATGGATGTGGATAAGTTTAATCCTAATTATAAGGCAGGTAAAGCTATTAACAATAAAACGCAAATAGCTAGCTTAAAAACTTTGTTAAAGAAAGATCCTAACTGGGTAGTTAAAGGTATTTCAATTAATGCTTTTGCTTCTCCCGATGGCGAATTAGAGCGTAATAACAACCTCTCACAAGGTCGCTCAACTAGCACATTTGCTTATTTCCGCAAAGAGTTAAAGAAATTAGGCTTCTCAGAAGTAAACGATTCTAACTTTAGCATGGGATATATGTTGGCAGAAGATTGGAAAGGTTTTGGAGAATTAGTTGCTGCCTCAACATTAGCAGATAAAGACCAAATGTTACAAATCATTAACAATACAGGTGTTAGTGATGAAGAGCGTGAAGGTTTGCTGCGCAGAAACCATGAGAAATCTTGGAAATTTGCTGCTGATGTATTGCTTCCTAAATTACGCCGTTCAGAATTAAAGGTAATTGGTGGAAAACCATTTAAGGATGATGCTACCTTAATGAACTTTTATGGTAAGTACAATGAACTTAGCCAAATGGAAGTTTACCACTTAAGCAGAATTACTACCGATGCTGCTAAAAAAGAAGAAGTTCTTAATGCTTACAATGCAACTTATGCAACAGATTGGAGAGGTTTTAATGATTTAGCTGTGCTGCAAATCTCTCAAAACAAATACAACGAAGCCTCAACAAACCTTACTTCGGCCAATGCTGCTTCGGCTAATAATGGCGTTGTTTTAGTAAACATGGGTGCTTTAGAGCGTGCCAAAGGAAACTTTAACAAAGCTTCAGAATATTTTGCCCAAGCAGAAAATAA
>VEQB01000257.1 GCA_018883485.1 Bacteroidota bacterium | reverse complement strand
TCAATTGGCCGAGGCTTTATATCAACAAGGCAAATATCCTCAAGCATTATATTATTATAAAATAGCTGATAGAAAGGGCGTTATAAATACTCATCAAACTAGGCGTAATTATGTATTTGCTTCTGCTATGCTTAGAGAGAAATCTCCTTACTATAAGAAAACAAATTATTTTAAAACCGATCACTTTATGTATGCGGTAATCGACACTTTTGCTGGAAATTCTGTAAATGAAGATTTCGCTTCTTTTTACTGGAATAATATGTTGTTTGTTACTACTTCAAGAACAACTGCGAGTAATGAACGTAACTTTGGATATTTGTATAATAAAATGCCTTATTTAGATGTTTATCCTTTTACCGAGAAAGGAAAGCGCATTCCATTTCCAGCTTATCTTCCAAAGGGTATTAATACCAAGTTACATGATGGTCCAATTGCTATTTCTTTGGATACTAACTTGGTGGTTTTATCAAGAAATTATGCCTATGAGAATAACAAAAATATTCAAAATTTAAGCTTGGTATTTTTTCATCGGGATGCCAAAAAATCCTGGAGTTCGGCAAAGAAGATGGATTTTTGTAAATCTACCTTTTCTTCTCAACACCCTTTTTACGATAATAAAACTAAAACACTCTATTTTTCTTCGGATATGCCAGGTGGATATGGAGGATTTGATTTATATAAAATACAATGGGATGGCACCAAATGGGGTACACCAAGTAATTTGGGGGAAGAAATTAATTCTGAATATGATGAGGTATTTCCGAGTTTAAATGAGGACGATAATTTGATTTATGGTAGTGATCATATTGAAACAACTGGAGGATTAGATATGGTGTTGTTTAAGGATGGTAATAGGTATTTATTAAATGAACCATTTAATAGTATTTATGATGATTTTGCAATCATGTTTAAGTCAAGTAAAGAAGGGTATTTTTCTTCTAATAGATATAGTAGCAAGTTTGATGATAATATTTACCACTTTATTTTAAGTGAGCCAGAAAAACAATCACTCTATGTGAAGGTTTTTAATGAAAGCAACGGGGCAGAAATTGGTGGCGTAAAGGTGATTTTTTCATATGAAGATGGCTCTAATGCAGGTGAACTTATGGCCCAAGCAGGAGTGGAGAATTGCGTTATAAAAGATTCGGCAGAGATTAATCGTGCAGTTAAATTTTCGGCCTATAAAGACGGATTTATTGGTTATCAAGGAACTAGCAATGAGTATAAGGTAGTAGATGGTAAATTATTTAAAGAAATTTACCTAAAAGTTAATCCTATTAATGCTAGCGACAATTATTTTGTAGTCGATAATAATGAACGTAATTCTAAGTTTGAAAGCATCTTGGATAATGATAGTTTAAATGGTTTTTTGGTTCAGCCTGCAACTGTAAATATTCATGTTTTATCGAACCCATTAGAGGGTTTGTTAACTGTTAGCAAAGACGATGGAAAAGTTAAAATAAATGCTGGGGCAATTCCTGGTGTTTATAAATTTTCATATGCTATTTGTAGTTTAAATAATACTAGTTTTTGTGATACGGCTATTGTTAATATTTTGGTTCGAGCCAAACAGGATGGCAAAAATAAATCTTTAGCAATAACGGGTACCGAAAGTGATGCATTAGCCCAGATTAAGATTAGAAGCATAATTAAAAGTACATCTAATAGTGCAGAAAATGGGATTATTAGGGTGGTTAATGACACGGCTTATACAACAGTGAATGGTGGTTATGTAATAAATGTTCGAGCCAATGATAGAATTAATGGGATGAAAGCGAGCAATAAAAATACAAGCATTTTAAATGTAAGAACAGATAGGGAAGAGTTAAGTTTAAATGCCAAATCTGGTGTAATAAAATTACGCAAAGGCTTGGCCCCTGGAACCTATTATTTGAATTATGATTTGCAGGAAAAGCGAAATAGTGATTTGTATGGAAATGCCCAAGTTACTGTTATTGTTAGAAGCTTAGACCAATTACCAGGTAAAAGGGGTGCTGTGGCAAAAGTTAATAATACTGTTGTTTATTTCAACAATGATGAACCGCGTACATTCCAATTGTATCGCCCAAGCTTTACCTATCAAAATGCATTCGAATCGTATATTAAAAACATGGATGATTTTTACGATAAATCGGTAGATATTAAACCAAGCTTAGATGCCTTTTTTACTACTCATGTTGAAGGAGGTTATGAGGAATTGAATAATATGTTGCAACTCATACAATCTAAATTGAACCAAGGTGTGCAGGTTGAGGTGGCTGTGAGCGCATATTGCTCGCCTATTGCCTCTGAAGAGTATAATAATAAATTAAGTACACGTAGGATAGTATCTGTTATAAGGTATTTAAAGAAATGGAATGATGGTGCCCTGTACGATGCCATTGAAACCAATCGGATTACTTTCTGGGAACACGCAGTGGGAGAATTAGAAGCACCTAAAGATGTATCGAGCAGTTATGATTTGGTTAACGAATCGGTTTTTGGTATCAAGGCCTCACGCGAAAGACGTGTTAGTATATCTGTAAAAATATTTTCTGGTAATTAAAATGGTCTTTCAAAAGTAGGCACAGGTTAAAGTACATATTTGGTTAAAGGAAGACAAGAAAGACCTTTTACGCAGCAGCTCAATGTTATTTGAGTAAGCTAGAAAGCACGATGACAATTGGGAATTATTCCAACAAATCCATTCGCAATTATTTACGAGAGCTGAGGTTTTTACTGGAGTATTATCTATTATTTATTCATCCAGCTATCCAAAACACCTTGTTTTATATCTGGATAGGAATACAAAAGGCAAACTGAAATGACAATGATTAAAATCGCCTTCCAGTTGTTTTTGAATAGGATTTGAAAATCCAAAAGTAATTGTTTCATTTTCAATGGGATTATTGTTTTTAATTTATTAAATCGCTATTATCATTCCACAACCAATACTTCCAACCAGGTTTGCTCCAAATTTAAAGTAACCTGAGTTCCTTTTTTTGGACGCAGAGTGAAATCCGGATCGCTAGAGAAGATAAGAAGACCGAGTTGATGACCCGCAGGAATAATTTGATCGTCTGGCTGGAACTTTAAAGTGAGGTTGTAAAAGCTACCGGATTGGAGGGCTTCGCTTTTTTCAAGTGAACGATGGTTTTGAGGGTCTGCCCATGCCCTATTGACAAGGATATTTTTGAGTTTTTGTTTTTTGTGTTTTGATTTATTATTTACAGCTATTAGGTAAACGGAGAGATTTGCAGCTGCTTTATTGCATGCAACTTTCAGATTTATCTGTCCCGCTCCTGATAGGTGCAGCGGTTTTTCTAGGGTTTGACTCCAAAAAAGAAGACGGTTCTCTGAATTTTTAGTCGAAATGAGATTAACGGCAGAAAGACTTGCATCGTCAATAAATGACAATGTTACCTGCTGTTTTTTCTCCATTGATAGAAATCCTGTGTTTGAATTTTCTGATTGAGGATAAAAGCGTAAGGCTTTTGCTTGGGGATTTGGAAAAGCGCTATATGGTTTGGCTTTGCGTTCACCTTTTGGAACAATCCAAGCGTCTGCAATTTTTTCTACACCGTTGTTTACGCCATGCAAATATTTTGTAAACCACAAATTCATCAACCAAAGCGGCGGAAGGTATCCGTGCCCCAATTGATTGTAGTAAATTTTGGCAGGAATTCCCATCTTTTTTGCCCGTTCGTAAAATCTGAAACTCTGCTCAGCCATAACATTCCAATCTTCAAAACCATGACACATCAACAAGGCTGCTTGCATGCTGTCCATTTGGGTCAAATAGTCGCGTGAAGCCCAAAAATCATTAAAGTCACCGGTTATTCGATCTTGCCCTGGAAGCAATATTTTATCGCGAATCAATGAGTTGTTTCGAGTTCGATTTTCAGGGTCGCCACTGTGCACAAAATCGTACAAAACATCCATGTCTTCTCCCAAATAACCACTTGGAGAGCGCACCAAACCATTAGAACGATAGTACATATACCAAGAACTAACTGGCGCATTGGGTATTATAGCCTCTAAGCCTTTAACTCCAGTGCAAGCAGCTGCCAGACATAAAGTTCCGTTA
>VEQB01000256.1 GCA_018883485.1 Bacteroidota bacterium | reverse complement strand
GGCGTATACCTTACTTAAAACCAAATTTCCATTATTGCCATTCATTTTGAACCAAGTCTTAGAATTGCACCAAATTTGATGGTAAAATCCCTTGCGGCGCATCCATTGCTGGTAATTAAAGCCACTTGGGTTTTTAGGTGCACTTATTTCCTGAAAACCAGATTTAATTAAAATTTGATCGCCATAGGCTAATGTCTTAGCCAAACTATCTTTTGCAAGCGATAAGGCTAAATTTCCTTGGCAATAGTGAAGCTGCTTATTGCTGTCGAGGCTAGCAAATACAGCAGTTTCCATGCTTATAATTTTGTCTTTTACTACAGGTTTTTGAGTAATAGTTACCAGTAAAAAAGTGGAATTTTGTTTAGAAAAGTGCGCGTGTAAAAATTTTGCCTCTTGAAGTTTTACACTCAACATACCAAGGGTTACCAAACACAAAAAAGCCAGTACGCCTGGAATAGGTTCAAACCGAATTTTTTTTATTCTGGCACAAGATATGAAATATAAAATTGCCCAGAACCCTAGTAAAATAGCCATTATTGGCCCGTTTAAAGGGCATAAGCTTGCGCCCACAATGCCTAAGCAAAAGGGAAGTAGAATTCTTACAAAAGGCATCTGTTGCCAAAAAGTGGCTATCATCAAAATAATTGTTAAAAACTAGCTTGATAAAAGATAGCGATTCTTTAGTTTTGATAAAAATTCTAAACTATGTACTTGACTATACTTTCGGTTCACAATTTATTGCGTTGGGTTTTTATAGCAGCAGCATTTTACGCTATTATTAGAGCCATTATGGGGCTAATGAATAAGCAAGTTTATAATAAAGCCGACAATACATCGGGCGCTATATTGGTTGCTGTGGCGCATACCCAATTATTAATTGGTATTGTTCTATTGTTTTTGAGTCCAACCGTGCAGGCTGCCATGCAAGATATGGCTGCAACTATGAAGGATAAAGTGTTGCGCGGTATTTTAATTGAGCACCCCTTAACCAATATTATTGGGGTAACGCTAATTCAAATAGGTAGAATTAGAACACGTAAGGCGTATGCAGACGTAGATAAATATAAGCGTAGTCTTATTTTCTTCGGACTAGGACTTATACTTATCCTATCTCGCATACCTTGGGGCACAAGCCCTTTATTTAGATTTTAATGATGGTGATGACCACCTGGGCCGTATACATGGCCATGCGCTAACTCTTCTTCTGTAGCCTCTCTTACTTCTAAAACTTCCACATCGAAGTTAAGTTCTACGCCAGCCAATGGGTGATTGCCATCAATGATTACAAATTCATCTGATACTTCTTTAACAGTTACTAAAAAACGTTGCTCTTCGCTTCCTGCCTCAAATTGCATTCCTGGGCTTACCATTTGGCCGCCAAAGGCGCTAATAGGAACTTGCTGTATCATTTCCATTTGCAAGGCACCATAACCTTTTTCTGGTGCAATTTTAAGTTGAAGTTTGTCGCCTAAACTTTTACCTTCTAATCCTTCTTCCATTCCTTGGATAAGGGCTCCAATTCCTTGAATATAGTTAAGAGGTTCTCCACCACTACTGGTGTCTAATACATCGCCTTCATTGTTGGTTAAGGTGTAGTGTATAGACACTACCTTGTTTGCGCTAATTTGCATGAAATTAATTTTAAAAATAAATAAAGGCGGTAAAGTTAGGGGAAATAATTCTTAAAATCAGGTATCATTGCCACTTCACATGCAAACATTAGAAATAGCCACACGCATAGCTAAGCAATTGGGTATTGCCTATAAACAAGTTGCCAATACCATTAACCTACTTCAAGAGGCTTGCACTACACCTTTCATTGCCCGTTACCGCAAAGAATTAACAGGTGGTTTAGATGAGGTTCAAATAAAAGAAATTCGGCATTTACTAGCCAAGTTTACAGAGCTAGAAAAGCGAAAGCTTTACATGCTGCAAACCATAAAAAGTCAAGGACAATTAACCCCTGGTTTAGCGCAAAGTATTGAACAATGTTGGGACGAATACCTATTGGAAGACTTATACCTTCCGTATAAACAAAAACGCAAAACTAAAGCAAGTGTTGCCAAAGAAAAAGGCTTAGAACCACTTGCACATTGGTTAATGCGAGAAGCCAATGAAAATCCCGAATCTGCAGCCATTCCTTATCTAAAGAATGGCATTGCCACCATACATGAAGCGTTACAAGGAGCAAGAGATATTATTGCGGAAATGATTAATGAAAACCCCCATGCAAGAGCAACTGTCAGAAATCAATTTCAAAGGTATGCCTTGGTTCAAACCAAAATGGTTAAAGGAAAAGAAATAGAGGGGCAAAAATATAGAGATTATTTTTCTTATGAAGAAGTGCTTAATAAATGCCCCTCTCATCGTTTATTGGCAGTTTTTAGGGGAGAAGAGGAGGGGTTTATAAAGGTGTCTATTGAACCCAATCCAGAGCAAGCAATATTGGCTTTAGAAAGTCTCCTAATTAAGAGAAATACTGCCAGTAGTGTGCACTTGAAGCTATCTGTTAAAGATGCTTATAAGCGATTGCTTTCACCTTCCCTAGAGAATGAAACACGTTCTATTGCCAAAGCAAAGGCAGATGATGAAGCTATAAAAGTTTTTTCCGAAAACTTAAAGCAATTATTACTTGCGGCTCCCCTTGGTAGCAAGCGCATACTGGCTATAGACCCAGGGTTTAGGTCTGGTTGCAAAGTGGTATGTTTAAACGAAGAGGGTGGCTTAGAAGCAGATGAAGTGATATACCCGCATGAGCCACAAAAAGAGATTCAAAAAGCAGAGAAGTTACTTTTGCAACTTATAGAGAAGTATAATATCCAAGCTTTCGCCATTGGCAATGGAACTGCTGGTAGAGAAACAGAAAATTTTGTGAGGGGGCTTCCCTTAAAAGTTAGTTTACCCATTTATATGGTAAACGAAAATGGCGCTTCGGTTTATTCTGCCTCGGCAGTAGCAAGAGAAGAATTTCCAGATAAAGATTTAACGGTTAGAGGGGCAGTTTCTATTGGGAGAAGGTTGGCTGACCCACTAGCAGAATTGGTTAAAATTGAAGCTAAAGCCATAGGAGTGGGGCAATACCAACATGATGTAGACCAGGCTAAGCTTAAGCAAAGTTTAGACCAAGTAGTTCAAAACTGTGTGAACCTAGTTGGCGTAAATGTGAATACTGCTAGCAAAAGTTTATTGACTTATGTGTCTGGATTAAATGAACAAAGTGCTAAAAATATTATTCAGTTTAGAGAGGAGAATGGTGCATTTAAAAGCAGGGCACAATTAAAAAAAGTACCACGCCTTGGTCCTAAAGCATTTGAGCAATGTGCCGCTTTTTTGCGCATTCCCAATGCTGCCAATATTTTAGACAATAGCGCAGTGCATCCAGAGCGCTATGCCTTGATAGATCAAATAGCTAGTCGGCACAAGTGCACTGTTGCAGATTTGGTTCAAAACGAAGGAATAAGAAAAAGTATAAATATTGCAGAATTTGTAGGTGAAGAAGTGGGATTAGTAACCTTACAAGATATTATGAAAGAGCTTGCCAAACCTGGCAGAGACCCACGGGAGGCCTTGGTTGAATTTCAATTTGCCGATGTTAAAAAACCAGAAGATTTATATGTGGGCATGGTTTTACCTGGCATAGTAACCAATATTACACGCTTTGGTTGCTTTGTAGATATTGGTGTAAAGCAAGATGGTATGGTGCATATTTCGCAGCTTGCCAACCGCTACATAAGCGACCCAAAT
This sequence comes from Bacteroidota bacterium, assembly GCA_018883485.1. GTDB lineage: Bacteria > Bacteroidota > Bacteroidia > UKL13-3 > UKL13-3 > B1. Next base: position 328 of record VEQB01000256.1, on the reverse strand, counting down.
ACGGTTGTAAAGTTGCAACAACAAGTGAAAGTTAAAGTGCTCGAGGTAGATTTAGAAAGAAAAAGAATTGGATTGAGTTTAAGGTTGGAGTGAGGATTGGGAAGGAATGAATATGAAAATTTTAAACGAAAAAAGGCCGCGACTGCGGCCTTTTGCTCCCAACAATGGTCTATTCTCGAAGCAATTTTGGGATGAGTTGCGTGCTAATGCTACACTTAATTATTTGTTTAACAGAATTTTAAGTGGAATTTATTGGCGAAAATTTGTGCTTGGTCAATTTTAGTGCCCGAAATTAACTTATAAGTTATAAAAATGTGGAGATATCTTG
>VEQB01000255.1 GCA_018883485.1 Bacteroidota bacterium | reverse complement strand
ATTCTAGGCCATCCCAAGCCAGTTTAGCCAGTAGCTCTTTATCGTCGTAAACCGAAGAAGAGTACACTTTTTTATTTTTATGGGAGTGAAAATCAAAGCTAATTTGGCAACGTTCTAAGAAGCCAAGGGTATTACTAATGAGGTAATGATGGTGCCTGCAAGCATGAATGATATCGGCCTCTGCAAGCAAGTATTCATCTGCTGCGGCCATGGCAGTTGGTTCAAGCCTACTTAATAACACATTGGTATCTATAGCCCGCAAATGCAGGTGAATAGGATAACTGCTGGCATCTTTAAAACTAACAGGCTGCTGCAAGATAAGCTTATGTTTAATTTTGCTAAGGTCTTTGCGCACCAAGCGGTTAAGTTCAGATAACCTAACGCCAATAAGCTCGTGGTCTTGTAATATCCCCGAGTAATTGGCCAAAGGATACACTACAAAACTATGTTGCAAGTGCCGCGCTCGCTCGGTATATGGCTTTCCGTAGAGGTTAAACTCAGAGAGCATGCGGTTAATTTCTTCAATACCATCGGTGCTTTTAGCCACGGCGGTAAACACTAGGTGATTGCCCTCTCTAAACTCTATGCCCGCCACGGGCTTAATGCCGTTTTGCTCGCAGCATTTCACAAATTCAAAAATACCAGTAGAGCAATTGATATCGGTTAATCCAAGTGTAGTAATTCCTAGGTTTTTGGCGGCTTGAACCAACTCCTCCACGGAGAAAGTGCCATAGCGTAAACTGTAGTAAGAATGGTTGTTCCAGAGCATTTGTTAATTTAGTTAACTTATTTGAGTCAAATAAAATAACAAAAAGAATTCGTATTTCGAGCATAAAATGCTAAGCTATTTGCTATCAAGCTTAAAAAGTTAATGTTTGCACTTTACTTTTAACCCAACTAATTTTAACCCATGCAAAACCCCCAAGTAGATAAATACCTCGTAGATGGTTGCATGCGATGCAAGTTGGGCGCCACGCCGGCCTGCAAAGTAACTAAGTGGGTGCCCGAGCTAGAAACCTTGCGGCTATTGGTATTGGATAGCGGCTTAACAGAAGAAATTAAATGGGGCGTGCCCTGCTATACCTTAAACGGTAAAAACGTAATTATGATTAGTGCCTTTAAGGAGTATGCCTGCATTAGTTTTTTAAAAGGAGCATTATTACCCGATAAGCATAAGATACTGGTAAAGCAAGGCGAACATGGTCAGGCTTGGCGCATTGTAAAGTACACCCAACAAAAAGACATTTTAAAACAGGCAACTATCCTAAAAAACTACATAGCCGAGGCCATAGCCATAGAAAAATCAGGAAAGAAAGTGGAAGTTAAAAGAAATCCTGAGCCTATTCCGGAAGAACTATTGGAAGTATTTAAGCAAGATACCGAATTAAAGAAGGCTTTTTACAGTCTTACTCCTGGCAGGCAAAGAGGGTATATTATCTTTTTCTCTCAACCCAAGCAAGCTCAAACCCGCTTGAGCAGAATAGAAAAATACCGCGGTAAAATTTTAATGGGCGAAGGTTTAAACGACAAATACATTGGTAAAAAGAAACCAGCATAAGGTATAGACGCTAAATGCCATCAATTTACTATATTTGACACATGCTCACAGAAGAAAATTTAGTGCGATTTTCGAAGCATTTGTTTTGGGATATTTAAAAGATAATGTATTAAATTGCAATATACTAAGATGCTAATTCAGGATAAGCCTTATTTCAATTCTCGCATTTTTTGGGATTCTAATCCTGAGAACTTAGATTATGTAATACATGCTGCAGCTATTATTGAACGTGTTTTTAGCAGAGGTGACGTAGAAGATATACGCTATTGCAGAAGGTATTATGGCAATGAAAAATGTAGAGAAGTACTTATAGAAGCCAAGGACTTAAACATAGATAGACTACATTTAATTAGTGCGCTATTTAACATACAAAGAGAGGAGTTTAGATGTTACAAAAACAGGCAGTTGAACCCGGAACTTTTTCCTTACTAAAAGAGCTTATGTCACTTCCCTTTCTGCAAGAGGGAGCCTTAGTTGGAGGTACTGCCTTAGCGCTCATTTACGGACATAGGAAGTCGATAGACTTAGATATCTTCTTACCAAATAAACCTAATTGGGACGAACTTTTAGAGCAACTCATTAATCATTTTAATACACGCTTTTATTTTGAAAAAAGACAAATATCAATTGGTATTTTTGGCTTCATTGATAATATAAAGGTTGATATTGTTTACTATCCGCACAAATTACTTTACCCTTTAACTATAGAGGATACTATTAGACTTTACCATCCATTAGATATTGCTGCCATGAAAGTAAATGCCATTTTAGGTAGAGGCAAAAAGAAAGATTTTTGGGATATGGCTACCTTATTAAATCACTTTAATTTAGATAATATCATAAGTACCTACCAAGCAAAGTTCCCTAAACAGCAACTACTAATTTCTATTCCCAATGCCCTACTCTATTTTGAAGACGCAGAAACAAGTGAGGAACCAGATTGCTTTTTGGGTAAATCTTGGCTCCAAGTAAAACAGAAAATAGAACAAGAAGTAAACGCTTATTTGAGTTAACACCATATTAATTCAACAAAGATTTAAATTTGTTACTATGTGATTTATTTTCATTTTCGAATTATGATTGATTTACCACCCTTGTTATGAAAAAACAAATTTTGTCACTTCTTCTTGTATTACTTATTGCTAATGTATGCAAGTCACAGATTGCCTATTACAATCATCAAGTAAGTGTTCAGTTTGGTTCTGGATCAACTACATAACTCGAACCTTCTTATTGGGAAGACAACCCTCCAGTCACTGAGGTGCTTAATAGATTTGGACCTATAGGAGTATCTTACAATTATTCTGTTACGCCAAGACTTAGGCTTGGAGGCTCTTTTGTCTATCAAACCCAAACAAAAACCTATATACAATATGATTATTTGCAACCCAGTATCGTTTCTTATGCCTATTCATCTAAGAGTAATGCATTTGTTTTTTCAGGTGATTTTTTATTTATGTATGGTATTAGACACAAAGTAAGACCATATGGTAAAATTTCTTTAGGCTATGAAAACTTATCTTTTGAAAACGAATATTCAATTCCTAAAAACACTACTTTCTCAGAAAATATTAACTACAAAGATTTGGTATTACAATTTACTCCAATAGGTATGGAATTTGGAGAGCAAATATGTGGTTTCGTAGAATTAGGGCTTGGTTATCAAGGTATACTTTTAGGAGGCGTTAGAGGTCGATTCTAAATAGGAGCTAACCTATGATATAGCGCCTACTTACCTCTCCCAACGGCATCTTTGCCATACCAGTGTTTAATGATATCTAAAGTTTGGTAAAGGTTTACCAACTCTTCACTGTCTTCAAACAAATCTATTTGCTGAGCGCCTTGTACCAAGTTACTTACTTTAATGCCAATAAGCCTAACCAATAGCCTGCGGTCATACACTTTTGCCAACAATTCTTTGGCAGCATCTAGTATTACATGGTCGTAAGCCGTATACGGTACGCGCTTTTGCATGGTATGGGTTTGAAAATCTGAGTAACGAATTTTAACCGTAACGGTTGCGCATAATTTATTTTGTTTGCGCATATCAAAGCATACATCTTGCACCATTTTGGCCAGCGTTTGGTGCAAAAATTTCATATCGGTAGTATCTATCTCAAAGGTTCTTTCGGCACCTATCGATTTTTGCTCGTGGTAAGGTTCAACCGGCCTAGTATCTATGCCATTGGCTTTCTCCCAAATATGTTTACCATTTTCTCCCATTACTTTACCCAGCAGTTCTTGCGGCATATTGGCCAAGGTTTCTATGTAAACAATGCCCATATCGCGCAGGGTATGGTAACTCTTCTCTCCTATGCCTGGTATTTTTCTAATAGATAATGGGTATAAGAAGGGTTGAACCAAGCCTTGTTGCACCATTTTTTCGCCATTGGGTTTAGCTTCGCCGGTGGCTATTTTAGAAACGGTTTTGTTAACAGATAAGCCAAAAGAAATAGGCAAACCAGTTTCTGCAATAATGCGCGCACGCAATTGGTGCATCCAACGCTGCGTACCAAAAAAC